>JBGSKN010000188.1:0-17784 GCA_041741215.1 Erythrobacter sp.
CATCCACGCCCGAACCAGCGCCGGGCCGAGCAGCCGCCGTCATCCTAACGTTCCGTGGTTTGCAGCGGCCAATAGCCGGACAGGATGCGTTCACCACCCTCCCCGCGCTCAACCTCGGCGATTACGCGCTTGCCGATGCCCGACAGATTGCCGTCGTGCATCCGGTATGAAAACAGCGGTTCGGGGATATGCAGCCCCTTCCAGCCATTGGCGATAATGCGTTTCCACTTGTGGTGTTTCGTCCCTTTGCGGATGGTTTCATCATAGGGGGCGGTTTCCATCACCGGGGCAGCCAGACACATCGCCGGTTCGGGAATGAAGGAATAGCGTTCAATCAGCGCCGGATCGAAGGTTGCCGATTTGCCCCGGTCAATCACTTCGCCGGTCTGCGAAATCAGCATGCAATCGGAATAGACGATGGCGATTGCCGGGTCATTGGCCCGCGCCGCTTCCAGCTCGGCGATGGTGCGTTCGGCATAGCCGGGGCTGAGCAGATCATCGGAATCGTGGATCACGAAATAATGCCCGCGCGCATGCGGCATCGCGCGGTTGAGCGCGCCCAGCTTGCCGACATTGTCGGGCAGCGCGATCAACCGGGTGGAAAACAGCCGGTCGGCCGCCGCATCGAGCGCCGCGCGGATCACCTCCACCGAATTATCGGTGCTGGCATCGTCAACCACGATCAGTTCGATCGGGCCATAGGTCTGATCGGCGATGCTGGCGATCGATTCGCTCACAAAGCGGGCGTAATTGTAATTCGGGATGACGACGCTCAGCAGGCCGTCCGGGATAGTTTCGGTCAATTGGTGTTCCACTTGTCGACTGGGCCGCGTGGCGCGATAGCGCGCCTTAGCCCGATTACGGCAATTATGCCAAGGCCTGCGCGCGGGGAAACAGATTTGCGGGCGATGTATCGAGCCGGGCCACCGCATCGCCGCAGATTTCAGCCACGCGCCGCCGGTCTGTTTCGGAGATCGAAGCGCGTTTCTGCGCGCTGTCCGATGTGAACTGCTGCTGGTTGTTATCGTCCTTGGAATGGAAGTTGAACTGTTCAAGCATCAGCGCAAGCTCGTCTGGCGCCGGTCTGAAATCCAGCCCGCGATCAAGAATGGCGGCGAATTTTTCGGGCTTGATATCGGTGTAATTCACCAGCGCCACCCGGCCATCCATCTGCCCGGCAAAACCCAGATAACGGGCAAAGCAATGCGCCAGATATTCGATTTCATCCATCGCCGCCGTCGCGCGCCAATCGCGTCCTGAAAGGAACCCGGCCTGCGGGCGCCCCTTTGCCCACACCACGGCAGAGGTTTCGCGCAGCACCGAGGCGATGACTTCAACCGGATCGCGATAGAGAAACAGCGCCGGAACCTGCGGGAACGCCGCCAGCGCGAAATCCATATACAGCGTGTTCCACGATATGAACTTGATGAAGGCGCGTTCTTCCTGCGCGAACCGGCGGCGGGTCATCGCCAGAACCAGATTGCGGAACGCTTTCAGATTTTCGGCGCTGGGCACGGCATCTTCGGCCCAGTCGCGTGTGATCGTGGCCCAGAACCCGCGCTGCAACGGCGCGCCCTGATTGATTACCAGATGGCGCGGACTGCGGGCCAGCGCCTTGCCCGTCAAGGTCGAACCGCAGCGCGAAATATGGAACATGAAACCGCTCGGCTCGATCGGATCGGCAAGGATGCGGTCGTCCTGCAAAATCGCAAAGTCGGTGACGAACGATGCGCCCAATCCGCCCTGCTCCGCCAACGTGCTGATGGTGAAGATATGCTGCCATTCGCGATAGGGATAATCCCCGATATCGGCCCAGAACACCTTGCCGCCGCCGCCGCTGTCGATTTCGGGATCAATCGCAACCGGGATCATCCCCGGCGCGGCGCGGATCGCCGCAACCGCATCATCCGCGCCGAGGTATCGGCTGGCGATCCCCGGAATCAGCCCGGACACCACTTCGTGATCCGGCAAGGCATAAAGTGCGGTCAAAGGAAATCCGTCGGCTGGGCCATGATATCCGCGTGCGTGCGGCTGCATGGCCCTAAGGTTCGCTTCGGCGCGCTGTCAACTGCAAGCGGAATAATCGCGGGCGGGCCTTTTCAAGTCCGGGCAAAATCGGCACAGCGGCCCCCGGACAGCGCAGCGGGCTTTTCACGCTGGCACAGCAGGCAAGGCGACATGACGAAACCCTTTTCGATGCTCAACCCCGACGCGATCGAAGATGCGGGCGATGATGCAGGCGGCATGGCGGTGATCAACCCGGCAACCGGTGATCCGCTGGTCAGCGTGCGCGCCTATACCCCGCCGCAGATAGACGCCATCATCCACGCTGCCGAAGCCGCAAGGCGCGATTGGGCGGGTGAAACCGCGCGGGTGCGCGCCAACCGGCTGCGCGACTGGTTCAACCTCATCATCGCCCACCGCGAACAGCTGGCCGAAATCTGCACGCTGGAATGCGGCAAGCCGCTGGCCGAATCGCGGGCCGAGGTCGATTATGCGGCAGGCTTTGTCGAATGGTTCGCCGAAGAGGCCCGCCGCGCCTATGGCGAAACCATCCCCAGCTTTGCGCCGGGCAAGGAAATCCTGGTGCGCAAGGAACCGGTGGGCACCTGCGCCGCGATTACCCCGTGGAACTTTCCGCTGGCGATGATTACCCGCAAATCCGCCCCCGCGCTGGCGGCCGGCTGCGCGATGGTTATCAAGCCATCCGAACTGACCCCGCTATCCGCGCTCGCGCTGGAGGCGCTGGCGCACCGCGCAGGCATTCCCGCCGCGATCCTGCGGATCGTGCCGAGCAATCAGCCAGCCGAGGTCGGGCAGATGTTCTGTTCGCACACGGTAATCCGCAAGATCAGTTTCACCGGATCAACCGCCGTGGGCAAACTGCTGCTTCAGCAGGCTGGCAGCACGGTCAAGAAAGCGTGCATGGAACTCGGCGGCAATGCGCCTTTCATCGTGTTCGATGATGCCGATCTGGATGCGGCGTTTGACGGCGCGATGATCGCCAAGTTCCGCAATGCCGGACAGGCCTGCATCGGTGCCAACCGGCTGCTGGTGCAACACGGTGTGCATGATCGCTTCGCTGCGGCGCTGGCTGAACGTGCGGCTGCACTGAAGGTCGGCAACGGGATGGACGCAGGCAGCCAGATCGGCCCGCTGATCAACGCGCGCGCACTTGAAAAGGTCGAACAGCTGACCGACGCCGCGCTGGCAAGCGGGGCGAACCGGATCTGCGGCGGCGGCAGGCACAATGCCGGGGCGCAGTTCTATACCCCCACCGTGCTGACCGGGGTGACGCAAGCCATGGCCATCGCGCAGCAGGAAATCTTTGGCCCGGTCGCTTCGATCATCCCCTTTGCCGATGAGGCAGAGGCGATCCGCATCGCCAATGATACCCGCTCCGGCCTCGCCAGCTATTGCTACACCACCGATCACGCGCGCGCGTGGCGGGTGATGGGCGCGCTCGAATATGGCATGGTTGCGATCAACGAAGGGTTGCTGGGCACCGAAGTCGCACCGTTCGGCGGGATCAAGGAATCGGGCCTGGGCCGCGAAGGATCGCGCCACGGCATGGATGAATATCTCGAACTGAAATATGCGCTGATGGGCGGTTTGCGGGGATAGCCCCTGCTGCGGTGCGTTGCGGCTAGCTCGCCGTCACGCCGTTCGCGTGCTTGTCGATCAGCTTGAACGCGCGTTCATACCATTCGCTGCCGGGATAATTCGTCCCCAGCACCGCGGCATATTTGACCGCTTCGCTGGGCAGACCAAGCGCCAGGCTGCTTTCGGTCAGGCGAAACAGCGCCTCTGGCGTGTGGCTGGTGGTATCGAATTTTTCGACCACATTGCGGAACCGCATATCGGCGGCCAGCCACAGGCCAGAGCGTTGATAATGCCGCCCGATCTCCATTTCCTTGCCCGCAAGGTGATCGGCCACCAGATCCAGCTTCAACCGCGCATCGGCGGCATATTCGGTCTGCGGAAAGCGGCGGTTGACTTCGCGCAGCGCGGTCTGCGCCTGCTCGGTGATCTTCTGATCGCGGTTCACATCGCTGATCTGTTCGTAATAGCTCAGCGCGATCAGGTAATGCGCATAGGGCGCGTCCTTGTTGCCGGGATGGATCGACAGGAACCGCTGCGAATTCTGGATCGCCTTGTTGTAATCGCGCGCGATGTAATAACTGAACGCGCTCATCAACTGCGCACGGCGGGCCCAGGGCGAATAGGGGTGCTGGCGTTCCACCTCATCGAACAGTGCCGCCGCCTGCAAGGTGTTGCCCTGGTCAAGCCGCCGCTGCGCCTCGGCATAAAGCGTTTCGACATCGCGCGCGACATAGGCGACGTCCTTGCCTTCGGTGCTGCCAGCGCAGGCCGACAGGGTGGCAAAAGTCGCCGCGATCAAGGCCGCGCGCGCGATACGGGAAGGGAGCGTGAGTTTCATGCGAAGCCCTATAGCCAGCCCCGCGCTGAACGCCAAGTGAAGCTGCACGCGATCCCCGCACCCGCCCACATTTTCCTGCGCGGCGGTTTTGAGCTGCGCCCCAAAGCGGACGCGTCGATGACCGCACGCGTGACTGCGCGCAATCCTCCCCCTTTAGGGGAGGGGGACCATCCGCAGGATGGTGGAGGGGCGAGCGCGGGTGTTCTCTACGTCGCGAAAGCGTGAAACTCCCGGTGCCAGCCAAGAAACTGCGGATGGGGACGATCCGCCTCGCGCTGCGGTGCGATCAGCCTGCCCGTTGGGTTGATGATTGCCTCAACACCCGCACGGTCGTTCACCTTGCGGTGGATCATGATGTCGTGATTGTCGGATACACAAATCAGCCCCCGATCGAACATCCAATGCGCAGTGCCAGAAAGTGCCAACCCATTACGTACCGAATCCGGCCCATCATGTTCGACCGGACGGATATGCGCCGCCTCTGCCTCTAGCCGCCCTCCCCCATTGACCAGCTTCCACCCCGTGACCGCGCAGCGCCCGTCATAGGCATGGAGCACGGCGCGACGGAAGGCACGATCACGGAATGGGCGGTTGACGAGGGATTGCACCAAGGGGCGCTCGATTTCGTAGGGAGTTTGTTCTTCGCGAACCCGATCAAGCGCTTCGGGTTCGCCCACGCGCGGCAAAGTATTGTCGTCTGGCAGACCTAGCGCAATGATTCGAGCGAAGTCCGAATTCGAAAGTGGGCGCACCGACGCCTGCGCATTGGCCAAATCTCGCTCAACTGGCTGACCATCCACCCTATGCGGAACCGTCGGAGAGAACGGCAGGTAGCTACCTTGCTCAATCATCGCGCGGTAATGGTCTGATTTGTAGGGGTCAGCTATGATCCGCTGAACCTTTGCAACAGCAAAGAAGCCCTTCGATTGCGGCAGCTTTACCGGCTCACGATAGACAATCCAATCACCGACCATCTGCTTGGCGCGGCTAAGATAGGATTTCGGAAACTGATATCGCACCTCAGGGATGTCGTCGTAGATCGACCCATCTTTGTGCATGAATACGCCGAACGCCATCCGCGAACGATCCTGTGTCCGCGCAGTCAAGTCAAGACAAAGCTAAAATTGGCAAACCAGTTCCTCCCTTGCAAGCGGGAGGGGGGCACTGCCGCTCTGCGGGCTCTGCGTGAATCCCTTTCTTGGCGTCATGCGCCACCATCGCTGTGTCTTCGTGGGAGCCAAAAGCGGCACCGCAAGCCGCGCGTCGCCCCTCCACCACCTTCGGTGGTCCCCCTACCCGGTCCGGGGAGGATCGGGGGCTATCCACGGCAAGGCTGCGGCCATGAGGTCGAACGGTTTCTGCTTCGCAGCCTCGCCGGCCGGAATGCGGCCTCTTTCTTCTTGCCTTCCGTTCGCCGCGAACTCCGCGCTAGCGCTGGGCCTCACTCCTCCCCCATCCGCAGCGCCGCGATAAACGCCTCCTGCGGAATGCTCACATTCCCATACTCGCGCATCCGGGCCTTGCCCTTTTTCTGCTTGTCCAGCAGCTTCTTCTTGCGCGAGATGTCGCCGCCGTAACACTTGGCGGTCACGTCCTTGCGCATTGCGGCGATGGTTTCGCGGGCGATTACCTTGCCGCCGATGGCCGCCTGGATCGGGATTTTGAACAGGTGGCGCGGGATCAGGTCTTTCAGGCGTTCGCACATTCCGCGTCCGCGCTCTTCCGCCACGTGGCGGTGGACGATCAGCGATAGGGCGTCGACCGGCTCGGCATTGACGAGGATGTTCATCTTCACCAGATCGCCTTCGCGCGTGCCGATCTGTTCGTAATCGAAGCTGGCATAGCCGCGCGAGATCGATTTCAGCCGGTCGTAGAAATCGAACACCACTTCATTGAGCGGCAGCTCGTATGTCACCTGCGCGCGGCCGCCCACGTATGTGAGTTCGGTCTGGATTCCGCGCCGGTCCTGACACAGTTTCAAGATCGCGCCGAGGTATTCGTCGGGGGTGTAGATCACCGCCTTGATCCACGGCTCCTCGATCACGTCGATGCGGTTCACGTCCGGCCAATCGGACGGGTTGTGAATGTCGATGACCTTCGCGTCCTCGTTCTTGGTGTGGCCAAGATGGATGCGGTACACCACGCTGGGCGCGGTGGTGATGAGGTCAAGGTCGTATTCGCGGGTCAGGCGTTCCTGAATGATTTCAAGGTGCAGCAGGCCGAGGAACCCGCAGCGGAAGCCGAAGCCCAATGCAGCCGAGCTTTCCATTTCAAAGCTGAAGCTGGCGTCGTTCAACCGCAGTTTGGCGATGCTTTCGCGCAATTTTTCGAAATCGGCGGCGTCCACCGGGAACAGCCCGCAGAACACCACCGGCTGCACTTCCTTGTAGCCGGGCAGCGGGGTGTCCGAACCGTTTTTGACCGTGGTGATGGTGTCCCCGACGCGGGCCTGCTCCACCTCCTTGATCTGCGCAGTGATGAAGCCGATTTCGCCGGGGCCGAGTTCGGAAAGATCGGTGCGTTTGGGGGTGAAACAGCCGACGCGGTCGACAAGATGCTGCGTTCCGCCCTGCATGAAGCGGATGTTGAGGCCCTTGGTCAGCTTGCCGTCGATCACCCGCACCAGAATGACGACGCCGAGGTATGGGTCATACCAGGAATCGATCAGGCTGGCGGTGAGCGGTGCCTCGATCTTGCCCTTGGGCGGCGGGATGCGGGTGACGACGGCTTCGAGCACGTCTTCGATCCCGATCCCCGATTTGGCGCTGGTCAGCACCGCGTCTGATGCATCAAGCCCGATGATCTCCTCGATCTCGGCCTTGACCTTTTCGGGTTCGGCGGCGGGCAGATCGATCTTGTTGATGACGCAGACGATTTCGTGGTCGTGCTCAATCGACTGGTAAACATTGGCGAGGGTCTGCGCTTCCACGCCCTGCGCCGCGTCAACCACCAGCAATGCGCCTTCGCACGCGGCAAGGCTGCGCGAGACTTCGTAGGCGAAATCGACGTGGCCGGGCGTGTCCATCAGGTTGAGCTGATAGGCCTCCCCATCCCTGGCGGTGTAGTTGAGGCGCACCGTCTGGGCCTTGATCGTGATCCCGCGTTCTTTTTCAATGTCCATGTTATCAAGGACTTGTTCGGACATTTCACGCGCGGTCAGCCCGCCGGTGAACTGGATCAGCCGGTCAGCCAAGGTGGATTTGCCGTGGTCAATATGGGCGATTATGCTGAAATTGCGGATTTTGGAGAGGTCGGTCATCGCGGTGCGACTTAGCGCCGGGTCTCGCAGATGTCATTCGAGAAAAACGCAACACCCGGCGGCGCGTGGCCAGGCCCTGTCCCTAACCCTGTTCGGCGCGGGTTGGCATGGCGTAGCCGAACTTGGGCACTGCTCCGCTTTGTTCGATCCCGTGGAAGTTGCCGGGGCCAAGCGCCGCGAGCGGCGATCCGGCGGCGGCCAGTGCATAGGGCGAAACCCGGTTGCGGGTACACAGCCCGCCCGCCCCGTCCTCGATCAGCGATTGCTCGAACTCCAGCCCCTGAACATCGCCATTGCTGCGGATCACGGTCGCCACCGCGAGCTGCCCGCCGCCCAGATCGACAACGAACTGCGTTTCCTTGGGCACGTCCGCCAACCCCTGGATCAAAGCCCCGGTCATGGACAGGTTGCGCAGGGTCACTTCGTAGGCGTAATCATCGTGGATCACCTGAATCTTGCGGAACACCGTTCGCCGCCGGGCGCGGCGGGTGCGATCGGCGCCGGGAACGATTTTCCACGTCCCCCCGACCATTTCTTGTTCGATGATGTCGTAATCGACCGGCTCGCTGAAAATTGGCCCTTCCAGATAGCGAACGCCGCAATCCGTGAGCGATTCGAGCAAGACCGCGCTTTCGATGCCGTTGGCGATGGTGTCCATCTGTAGCGCCCCGGCCAAAGCGACGATGGCGCGCACCAGACCCAGCTCGCGATTATCGTCCCGGCCAGCTTCGGCCACCAGCTTTTCATCGATCTTGATCGAATCAAACGGCGCCCGGCGCAAGTAAGCGAGTGAGGAATAACCGCTTCCAAATTCATCGAGGGTCAGGCGCACCCCCAGTTTGAACAGCGCGGAAAGCGCGTGATCGACGATGTTGGTATCGCCAAAAAACACCGCTTCGCTGATTTCCAGTTCGAGCCGTGCAGGCGCGATCCCTGCCGCGTTCACCGCATGGGCCACATGTTCCACGAAATCATCGGCCAGGAATAACGCCACCGGCACATCAACCGCCACCCGCACGCTTGCAGGCCACAGCGCGGCGCGTTGGCACGCCTCGGTGATCGCCCAGCGGCCAACATCGCCGCTCAGGCTTGACCCTTCGACGATCTGGGCAAATTCATCCTCGTCGATGATCCCGCGCTCGTCATGGTTCCAGCATACATGCGCTTCGAGCGAGCAGACCGATTGCGAGGCCGCTTCGACAATCGGTTCGAACCGCAGGAACAATTGCTCCTCGCTCAGTGCAGTCCCAAGGTTTTGTTCAAGCCGTCGGCGGAAGATCGTTTCGTTTTCCAGCTCGCCGGAGAAAAAGCGATATTGCGCGCGCCCGCCGTTCTTGGCGGCATAAAGCGCAAGGTCGGCAGAACGCACGATCTCTTCGCGGGTAACGCCATCATGCGGAGCAATCGCGATGCCGACCGAAGCGCCGATCACGCAGCGCCCCTCTTCGACGCTATAGGGCTGGCGCAGCATGGTGATGATCTTCATCGCCAGATCGCCCAGCACACCGCGATCGTCGATGTCGGGCAGCAGCACCTGAAACTCATCGCCGCCAAGTCGGCCGATTTCGCATTCGCGGTCAATCGCCCGTCCAAGCCGCGCGGCGACCTGTTTCAGCAACTCGTCACCCGCCGCATGGCCCAGCGTGTCATTGACATGCTTGAAGCGATCAAGGTCGATCATCATCACCGCGCAGTTCCGGCGCGCAGCCTTGAACGCGGTCAGCGTCGCGTCGATATGATGCGCCATGCGGTGGCGGTTGCTAAGCCCGGTGAGCGCGTCGAACCGCGCCAGACGTTCGGTCTCGGCCGCGCGGCGATATTCATCGGTGACGTCAGCGCCGGTGCCGCGAAACCCGGCAAACTGCCCGTCAGGCGTGAACAGCGGATGCCCCGCCAGCCGCAGCACCGCGCCTGCCTGACGCCCGGCGGCGTGCACCGCCATCCCGGAAAACGCCTTGTGCGCGCCCAGCATCAACGGCAGCGATTTTCCGCGCCCCTCGCGGTCTGCGGCTGAGAAAATTGCAGTCAACGGCTGACCCAGCAGTTCGCTGAGAGACAGGTCAAGCCGGGTGGCAATTGCGCTTGAAAGATAAGTCAAATGGCCGCTGGCATCGCTCGCCCAGAACCAGCCAAGCCCGGATTGTTCAAGTTCATTGAGCATGGCCAGGCGTTCGCCATCCGACAAGGTCGAGGCGGCTGGGGCACGCAGCATTCGCGCTGCTGCACTGTTACGCAAAGACAAGAGACCCTTGAGGGACATCTCGTGCAAGACCTCCAAACATCGAATGCGACAACCATGTGCGGCCGCCAGTCGTCATTGGGCAGAGGTAAACCTCGATGGTTATTTTTGTGCTAATTTGCTTGCTTAAAGATTGCCCCCGCTGCGCCGCTGGCCGATCCTGGCCCAAATTCCTCGATCGTGCCATCGGCGCGGCGTTCGAGCGGTTGGTGGAACTCCACCCCGGCGCGGTTCTCACGCGACCAGCGAACTTTGCCGGCGACCATCTGCCCCGGAGATAATTCAATCTGCACTTCGCGTCCCACCGGCACATTCCACAAGCCATCGATCATCGCGCCGCTTTCGGAAATGTTGCGCAGCGTCGCATCGCGGCGCGCGCCATTTTCAAACACCACAACCCGGCGCAGCAGGTTCTGACGCTGAGCGCGCGCTGATTGCGCACTATCGCTATCGGGCTGAACAATAAGGTCGCCGCAAGCCAGCGCAGCCGCATCGTTGGCGGTCATCGGCTTGAAATAGATATGGCCCTGCACGTGGCTGCACCCCAGCAGCCGCACAAGTTCCAGTTCTTCGAGCGTTTCCACTCCTTCGGCGGTGGTTTCCATGTGCAGCGCCTCTGCCAGGCTCGTGATAGAGGCGATAATCGCGCCGTTGCGGCTGCCCTGATCGCTCGCGCCGCGCACAAAGCTGCGGTCGATCTTGATCTTGTCGAACGGCGCTTTCTTGAGATAGCCGAGCGATGAATAGCCGGTGCCGAAATCATCGAGCGCCAGCCGCACCCCGACCCGCTTCAACGCGGTGAACATCGCCTCGGTTCCGGCGTTGTCGTTCAGAAACACGCTCTCGGTAATCTCAAGCTCGAGCCGCGATGGCGCGACCCCGCTGTGGGCAAGGGCATTGGCAAGGATGGTTGGCAATTCCGGGTTGGCAAATTGCAGCGCCGAGACATTGACCGCGCAGCGGATCGGGCTGGGCCAGCGCGCAAGTTCGGCGCAGGCTGTGCGCAGCGCCCATTGCCCCAACCGGTCGATCAGGCCCGCATCTTCGGCAATCGGCACGAATCTGGCAGGCGAAAGCCAGCCGCGCGTGGGGTGGTTCCAGCACATCAGCGCCTCGAACCCGACGATCTTCTCGGTCGCGGCGCAGACCACCGGCTGGTAATGCAGTTCAAGCTCGCCGCGAACCATTGCCTCGCGCAGATCCTGTTCCAGCTCGGCGCGTTCTTCGGCTGCGGCGTGGAGATTTTCGGCATAGAACCGGAACACCCCGCGTCCGGCGTCCTTTGCAGCGTAGAGCGCCAGGTCGACATTGCGGATCAGCGCTTCGCTGGTCGAGCCATGTTCAGGCGCACACGCAATCCCGACCGACGCGCCGATCACCACACTTTGTCCCTGGACGGAATAGGGCTGCGAAAGCGCCGCGATGATTTCACGCGCGATATTGCCAAGCGTCGCGCGATCCTGCTGGCCGGGCACGATGACCTGAAATTCATCCCCGCCCAGCCGACCGCAACGGCCCGCGCCATCAATCACCCGTTCAAGCCGCTGCGCCACCTGTTTCAGCATCGCATCACCCGCCGGATGACCAAGCGTGTCGTTGACCTGCTTGAAGCGGTCGAGATCAAGCATCAGCACAGCGCAGGCCCGTTCGCGCGCGCTGGGCGCTGCAAGGATCTGTTCGAGCACCTGGCTCATCTGCACCCGGTTGGCCAACCCGGTCAGCGAATCGAAATGGGCCAATCGCGAAACCTGCTGTTCGCTGCGGCGTTGTTCGGTCAGATCGGTGCCGTGACCGCGAAAGCCGCAGAAATTATTGTAGGAATCATACACTGGCCGCCCCGTCAGCGCCCACCAGCGTTCCTCGCTATCGGTCGCGGCGCGAAGTTCAATGTCACGGAAGGCCGAACGCGCCGACAGGTGAAAGGAAAGCGCGCGCTCGGCTTCATTTGCCACGGCATCGCGATGGAAAATCTCGCCCAGTTGACGCCCGCAAAGCGAATCCGCCGTCCGCTCCAGTGCCCGCGCGGCCTTTGGCGAGATATAGGTAATCAGACCGCGCCGGTCGATTTCCCAGAACCAGCCCTGCCCGGTCTCCTCGAAGCTGCGCAGGATATCCTCGGCCCGCGCGGCGACACGCTCACGCGCCTCCCGCACCAGCCGGTTCCGTTCGGAAACAGCCCATTGGAACCGGGCGATCAGCGCCAGTGCGATCGCCGCGCCGGTCAGGGCAGTAATTGTCAAAGCATCGGGGGTGATTATGGCAAACCCCGCCCAGCTGGCAATCTTGGCGAAGAACAGAGACGCGATGCGCGCCTTGAACAGCAAAGCCGATGCCGCATTGATGCACACCAGCGTTGCCACCGCCCATTGCCACGGCAGGCCTTCGCCCACCCAGGCCGCCAAGGCATAGCCCGCGCAGGCCATTGGCAGCACAATTGCCGCCAGAACAACCAGCATGCACGCAACGTGCGATCCTTCGGCCTTGCGTTCAATCGCGGCAAACAACGGCCCGCAGGCGACCATGATGACGGAAACCAGCGCCGCCGCAGCCGTCGGTGCCGAGGGCAATCCCTGCGCCACGCCTGCCGCGAGCGCAAAAGCCGCCAACAGACACACTGCCATGCCGTTGGATCGAAGCGGCAGGTGGAACAGGCGCCTGTGCGCGGGCATTACAATCGCACGGGTCAGCCCTTCGATTGGTTCGGTACGATTGCGATCAGACCCGCGTCGTTCGCTGCGTCCGCGCAGATTGACATCATCGGGGTCACTGGTGGAAACATCGCGAGGTCCCGACGCTCCAGCCGCGGGGGCTGGATCGACAGATCCGACTTTTCGATTGAGTTCCCCGACCATCTTCAAGGATCTGCATGAAATCTTTGAGAGATACGTTAATCGAAAAGGTAAACAATTTGTGGAAGGCAACAACTCTGATCGATCATCGCAGCCTGCGCGCGCTTGCAACTTGGTCTGGCACGCGCCATTCTGACGCGAGTGGCTCCGTTAACCGATGGCAAGCCAAGCCAGCGGGCGGAAGCCAGACACGAGGGAACCTATGGCACGCAGCGAAGTGAAGCTCGAAAACGAAGCAGCCCAGTCCACCAACGCGCTTGGCCCGCTGATCGGTGTGGCGCGCGAGGACTTCGTCGGCGCGGTCGCGCTGCTGCTGCGCGAAACCGCGTCCGACCCGGCACGGCTGATCCGCCATTCAACCGCGATGGCGCAGGATATGGTAAAAATACTTACCGGCAAAAGTGAACTGGCCCCCGATGCCAAGGACAAACGGTTCATGGATCCCGCCTGGGCCTACAACCCGTTTTTCCGCGCGGGGGCGCAGTATTATCTCGCCGTGCAGAAGGGGATGCGCAGCTGGCTCGATGAGCTTGAGCTCGACGAGCTGGAGCGTAACCGCGCCAATTTCATCGCCAATATCATCCTTGATGGCCTTGCCCCGACCAACACGCTGGTTGGCAACCCGACCGCACAAAAGCGGGTGATCGATTCAGGCGGGCTCAGCCTGATCAAGGGGTTGCAGAACGCCTACAACGACATCGTCCATAACAAGGGCATGGTCAGCCAGGTCGACAAGCGGCCGTTCAAGCTGGGCGAAAACGTCGCAACCTCCAAGGGGTCGGTCGTGCTGCGGACGGAGATGATGGAGCTGATCCACTACGCGCCGACCACAGACGAAGTGTATGAAATCCCGCAGCTGACCATCCCGCCGCAGATCAACAAGATGTATATCAACGATCTCAGCCCCGATAAGTCGGTGGTGAAATGGCAGCTTGATAATGGCATCCAGACCTTTGTGATTTCGTGGCGCAATCCGACCAAGGAACAGGGTCGCTGGGGTATGGCGGATTACGTCCACTCCTGCAGCGAAGCGATGGACGCGGTCGCCGCGATCACCGGGGCGAAGAAGGTCAATGTCTCAGCCGGATGTTCAGGCGGGCAGACTGCCGCGATGCTGGCGAGCAAGCTTGCCGCCGACAAATCCAACCTGCTCGGCACGTTAACGCTGATGGTGTGCGTGCTGCACCCGATGGCGACCGATATCGAAGCCGGGTCGCTGGTTAGCGAAAACGGTATGAAGCTCGCCCGCCAGCGCGCCAGCAAGGCCGGCGTGATCAAGGCCGATGATCTGGCGCGCGGCTTTGCGTGGCTGCGGCCCAATGATCTGATCTGGAATTACGTCATCAACAACTACCTGCTCGGCGCCGATCCGCCGGCGTTCGACGTGTTGTTCTGGAATGCCGATGCCACCAACCTTTCGGCCAGCCTGATGGGCGACTTCCTCACCGTTTACGAAACGCTCGCCTTTACCAAGCAGGGCGAGGTCGAGATGGTGGATCACAAGATCGACCTTTCCAAGGTCACCTCCGATCTGTTCATCCTTGGCGGGGTGACCGATCACATCACCCCGTGGAAGGCGACCTATCGTTCGACCCAGCTTTTCGGATCAAAGGACGTGACCTACGTGCTCAGCCAGTCGGGCCACATGCAGGCGATCCTCAACCCGCCGACCAACCCCAAGGCCAAATATTTCGTGCAGGCCAAAAAGGGCAAGCTTCCCGCCACGGCGGACGAATGGTTGCAGGGCACCGAAGAGGTCAAAGGTAGCTGGTGGCCGCTGTGGATGGAATGGGTGCAGGCGCGCTCGGGCAAGAAGAAAGCCGCGCCTGCCACGCTGGGCAATGACACCTATCCGCCACTTGAGGCTGCACCGGGACTCTACGTTGTAGAAGAAGTCTGATATTGCGGTGCAGCGTAGGGGCTATCGGGGGGTAGCTGAAAGCTTGCGCAAGTTTCTGGGCGCGCGCGTTTAGGGATCGACGTGCGCGCCCAACCCGCGCACTTTTCGGCGCGTAAGAAAGGACGTGAAGTCGTGGCCAATGCAATGGACGGCGCTGTCGTCACAATGGAACAAGTAGGCGGCCGGACGCTACGGACTGCAGTATGGCGGCTTGATATGCCGTCGGATCATCTGCCGGTTTTGTTCTTCAACGGCATCGGCGCCAATATCGAAGCGGTAGCCCCGCTTGCTGCCGCCATGCCCGAACGCGGCTTCATCATGTTCGACATGCCGGGGACCGGCGAATCGCCTGATCCGCTGATCCCCTACAACCCCTTCACCATGAGCTGGACGGCGTCGCAGCTGCTGGCGCGCTACGGCCTCGATCAAGTCGATGTGATGGGCGTTTCGTGGGGTGGTGCGATGGCGCAGCACTTTGCGCTCCAGCACCCCGGGCGCACCCGGCGGCTGACGCTGATCGCGACCACTCCGGGAATGCTGATGGTGCCGGGCAACCCGGCCGCCTTCACCAAGATGGCCGACCCGCGCCGCTACGTTGATCCCGAGTTTATGGCGAAGCACTTCGCCACGCTCTACGGCGGGCTTACCAAGACGGATGGCCAAGACCACAAATCCAGCCATATCGGACGGTTGAAGCCCCCCTCCCCGCGCGGATACATGTATCAGTTGATGTGCATGATGGGTTGGAGCAGCCTGCCCGCTCTGCCTTTCATGACCAAGGAAACCCTGATCATGATGGGCGAGGAAGATCAGATCGTACCGGTCATCAATGGCAAGATCCTGAAGGCGATGATCCCGCGCTCGCGGCTGATGACCTTTGTCGGCGGTGGGCACCTGTTCCTGCTGACCCACGCCGATGAAAGCGTGGCTGCGATCCGTGAATTTCTGGATGCGCCTGAGTCGGAGAAGGAAGCCAAGCGGATGGCGGCAGCTTAAGGCTGCTGGACAGCCTCTGCGGATTGCGACATTCTCCTGTCCAAACGGGAGAGAGAGCATGGCGCATTATGACCTGATTATCCGGGGCGGCACGATTGTCGATGGCACCGGCGCCCCGGCCTTTGCTGGCGATGTCGCCATGAAAGACGGGTTGATCGTCGCGGTCGGTCAGGTCACTGGCACAGCCGAGACCGAAATCGACGGAGCTGGCAAGGTGATCACCCCCGGCTTCGTCGACATCCACACCCACTATGATGGCCAGGCGACCTGGGATCAGGAAATGGGCCCGTCAAGCTGGCACGGGGTGACCACCGTCGTGATGGGCAATTGCGGGGTCGGCTTTGCCCCTGCCAAGCCTGATCGCCACGAATGGCTGATCAGCCTGATGGAAGGGGTTGAAGATATCCCCGGCACGGCACTGGCCGAAGGGATGACCTGGGACTGGGAAACCTTCCCCCAATATCTCGATGCGTTGGAAAAGCTTCCGCGCACGGTCGATGTCGGCACCCACGTGCCCCACGGCGCAGTGCGCGCCTATGTGCTGGGTGACCGCGAGCAACCGGGCGCGGTGCCGACGGCCGATGACATCGCCGCCATGTCTGCCATTGTCGAAGAAGGCGTGCGGGCGGGCGCGCTGGGCTTTTCGACCTCACGCACGGTGCTGCACAAATCGGTTGATGGCGAGCTTGTCCCCGGCACCACCGCCACGCCCGAAGAACTGATCGCGATCGGCAAGGCGATGGGCCGCGCCACAGCAGCAGGCGGCCACGCGGTGTTCGAAATGGCGAGCGATTTGAAGCGCGAATGGAACGAGTTTGCATGGATGGGCAAGCTGAGCCGCGAGGCAGGCATCCCCGTCACCTTCGCCGCGTTGCAATCGATCGCCAAGGAAATGCCGCTCGACGAGCAGATCGCATTGATGCGCGCCGAAAACGATAATGGCGCCAATATCGTCGCCCAGATCGCTCTGCGCGGCAATGGCATCATCATGGCGTGGCAGGGCACGGTGAACCCCTTCGCCTTCCGCCCCAGCTGGCAGACGATCAAGGAATTGCCGTGGGAGGAGCAGAAGGCCAAGCTGCTTGACCCCGCGTTCAAGGCGCAGTTGCTCGCCGAACCCAATGATTACTCTGCCGCCCCGCAGGATATCCTTGGTGTGGTGATGGTGATCAGCCAGGGCTGGGCGCTGCAATATGAAATGGACCCGGACTTCGACTACGAACCGGGGCCGGACGCCAGCGTCAACGCCCGCGCGGCTGGGGCGGGAGTCGATGCGCAGGAATATGCCTATGATCTGTTGTGCAGGGACGATGGTAAGGGATTCATTTACCTGCCTATTCTCAACTACGCCGATGGCAATCTCGATTTCCTGCACCCGCTCCAGCATGCCGATGACACGGTGAACTCGCTGTCGGATGGCGGCGCACATTGCGGGACAATCTGCGATGCTGCCTCGCCCACTTTCATGCTCGAACACTGGGTGAAGAGCCGCAAGCGGGGGTCAAGGATCAGTCTGGAGCAGGCTATCAAGCGCCAATGCCGTGATACCGCGCTGCTGTATGGGCTAGAGGATCGCGGGGTGATTGCGCCGGGCTATCTCGCCGATCTCAACGTGATTGATATGGACCGGCTCAAGCTCGGCAAGCCGTGGCTGGCGTTTGATCTGCCAGCGGGAGGCAAGCGGCTGCTGCAAAAGGCTGACGGTTATGTCTGCACGATCAAGAGCGGGGTGGTGACCTTCCGCGAGGGGGCATGGACGGGAGCAACCCCCGGCGGGCTGATCCGCGGGCCGCAGCGGGCGGAAATGGCGCAGGCAGCGGAGTAATTCGCAACCCCCCGGCCTAGGGTTCGATCACGATACCCTTGGCAGGGTCAACCTGCCCTGCCAGCATCGCCAGGAACACAGCGCGCGCGGCGTCCAGACCCTTGTGCCGCTCGACCGCAATTGTGCCGTCTGTCGCCTTGAGAAATTCGCGCCATGCGGCGGCGACCAGCTTGCCGCCCTCCTCCGCCCCATGCGCCTTGAAAAAGGCAACCGCGTGATCCGGCGCGAAGAACAGCGCGGGCTTGGCCCCCGGCAACGGCTCGCCACCGCCGAAG
>JBGSKN010000189.1:0-11451 GCA_041741215.1 Erythrobacter sp.
CGCGGCGAACAGCCCGTCAGGTGACGGGCGGATCGCCTGCGTCACCGGCCAGTTCGGCTGCAATCGCTTCTTCCGCCGGGTTTTCCGGTTCCGCGGATTCGTCAATCAGCGCCGCGCCGACGATGTGTTCGTCTTTGGCCACATCGAAAATGCGGACACCCGATGAACTGCGCCCGGAGATCGAAAAGCCTTTCAGATTGTCGAACCCGTCTTCGACCAGATGGCGCAAATCGATGCCCAGCCGGATCAGCTTGGCCTGATCGGTGACCAGCATCAGCTGCGATCCGTGCCTGACCGGGAAACTGGCGACAACCGGGCCGTTGCGTTCCGGGTTGCTTTCAGGCGTGCCGATATTGGTGATCCCCTGACCCCCGCGCGCTGTGACGCGGTATTCGTAGGCCGATGAAATCTTGCCATAGCCATTGGCGGTCAGGGTGAGGATGAACTCCTCGCCTTCCGCCATCGCCGCAACCTGTTCTGCGGGCAGGGCGGGGACGGCATCGTTGTTTTTCCACGTCGCGCTGCGCAAATAGGCCTCGCGCGTCTCCATGTCGGCAGTGAGCGGGTCGAGCACTGCCATGCTGACCACCTTGGCGCCTTTCTTGAGCCGCATGCCGCGCACGCCAATGCCGGTGCGGCTTTTGGTTTCGCGCGCATCGGTGGCGGAGAAACGGATCGCCTTGCCCGAATCGCTGGCGAGGAAAATCTGTTGCTGCTCGGTAAGCAATTGAACCCCGATCAGCCGGTCGCCCGATCCTTCGACAAAGCCCATCGCGTATTTGCCCGCGGTCGGCACATTGGTGAAAGCGTCCATCGAATTGCGCCGCACCATGCCATGTTCGGTAGCAAACACGATGTTGAGATTGGCCCAGGATGCCTCATCTTCAGGCAAGGGCAGGACGTTGGTGACGCGCTCGTCCTCACCCAGCGGCAACAGGTTTACCATCGGGCGGCCCTTGGTCTGCGGGCCGCCTTCGGGCAGCTTCCACACCTTCATGCGATAGACGCGCCCCGTGTTGGTGAAGAACAATACCGGGTTGTGGGTGGAGGTGACGAACAATTCGACCACCGCGTCTTCATCCTTGGTCGCCATCCCGCTGCGACCCTTGCCGCCGCGCGCCTGCGAACGGAAGGTATTGAGCGTAGTGCGCTTGATATAGCCATCATGCGTGACGGTGACGACCATCTCCTCACGCTCGATCAGGTCTTCGTCTTCCAGACCATCCCACGCGGGTGCGATTTCGGACAGGCGCGGGGTGGCGTAAGTCGCGCGGATTTCCGCCAGCTCGTCGCGCATCACGCGATATAATTTCGCCCGGTCGCCAAGGATCGCAAGATATTCCTCGATCGACAGCGCCAAGCCCTTCAACTCGCCACCGATTTCGTCGCGCCCCAGCGCGGTCAGGCGGTGCAGGCGCAGTTCGAGAATCGCCTTCACCTGCCGTTCGGACAGGCGATAGGTGCCGCCTTCCTGATTGGCGTCGGGATCAATCGCTTCGACCAGCCGGATATATTGCGCGATCTCGCCAATCGGCCATTCCTTCGCCATCAGTCGCGCGCGCGCAGTGGCCGGGTTGGGCGCGCTGCGGATCATCGCCACCACCTCATCAAGGTTGGAAACCGCAACCACCAGACCCAGCAACAGATGCGCCCGTTCGCGCGCCTTGGCGAGTTCGTACTTGGTGCGCCGCGTGATGACCTCTTCGCGGAAGGTGATGAACGCCGCTATAAAATCACGCAGCATCAGCGTTTCCGGGCGGCCGCCGCGGATAGCCAGCATATTGGCGGGGAAGGATGATTGCGCGGGCGTGTGCCGCCAGATCTGGTTCAGCACCACTTCCGGGGTGGCATCGCGCTTGAGATCGACCACCACGCGCACACCTTCGCGCGAACTTTCGTCGCGGATATCGACAACCCCTTCGATCCGTTTGTCCTTGGCGGCATCCGCGATCTTTTCGACCAGATTGTTCTTGCCGACCTGAAAGGGGATCGAAGTGAAGACAATGCTCTGCCGGTCATTGCGCCCGGTCTCTATCTCGTGGCGGCACCGCATCAGGATCGATCCGCGCCCGGTGGTATAGGCTGACCGCGCGCCATGCGTGCCCAGGATCAGCGGCGCAGTGGGAAAATCGGGGCCCGGAATATATGCAATCAGTTCTTCCGACGTGATCGCCGGATTGTCCATATAGGCGAAGCAGGCATCAATCACTTCACCAAGGTTGTGCGGCGGCACGTTGGTCGCCATGCCAACCGCGATCCCGCCCGCGCCATTGACCAGCAGGTTGGGGAAGCGCGCCGGAAGAACGCTCGGTTCCTTGCGGCTGCCGTCGTAGTTTTCGACAAAATCGACCGTATCCTTGTCGAGATCGTCGAGCAGGCTGTTCGCCACCCGCGCCAGCCGCGCTTCGGTGTAGCGCATCGAGGCTGGCGGATCGGGGTCCATCGAACCGAAATTGCCCTGACCATCGATCAACGGCACCCGCAGCGACCACGGCTGCGTCATCCGCGCGAGCGCATCGTAAATCGCGCTATCGCCGTGCGGGTGGTAATTGCCCATCACATCGCCGACGATCTTGGCGCTTTTGCGGTAAGGCTTGCCCGCAACAAAGCCGCCTTCCTGACAGGCGTAGAGGATGCGGCGGTGCACCGGCTTCAACCCGTCGCGCACATCGGGCAACGCGCGGCTGACGATCACGCTCATCGCGTAATCGAGATAGCTCGATTTCATTTCATCGACGATATCGATGCGTTCAAAACCGCCCATCGGGGAAGGAGTGGGGGAATCGAGGATTTCGCTGTCGTCGCTCAAGGGTGGGGCCGTTTCTGCTGGTGTTCTTCTGGACGTGTGATGGAGCCGCTTTGGCGGCCGTAGCCCCGCAAGGCCATGCAATGCCCCCTATCTAGGCCTGCGCCCGCGCTTTCGCCACCACCGCAGGCGAACACAGAGCGAACAACTTGCATTTTTCCACATTTGCAACCGGCTGAACGGGAGGAATTGCCACCATTCAAAGGCCGTTCAGCACGGACTGCCTAGCGGGAATTGCAAATCTGACGTTAGCCGTCCAAAGGCTGCGAGTGAAATACTGGCAGCGTCGCGGCCATATCGGCTCAGGTGCTGCGCTACTATTGGAGGATGCTGTGACTAATTTGCCTTCGCCCCATCGTCGTTCGGCCGGCCTTGCCCGGCAGTTTGCGCTCGCGCTCGCGCTTGCCAGCGGCACCGCGTTGCTGGCTGTGCCCGGTTTCACCGACGCTGCCCATGCGCAGCGGGCCAAGAAAGCCGAAAAAGAAAAGAAGGCAGCGACTAAATCGCCCTATTCCAAGGAGTTTGTCGCATCCTATCAGCCGCTTGATGAAGCGCTCAAGTTGCCTGAGGCCAATTTTGCCGCGCTCAAGCCGCAGATGCTTGCGATGATACCGCTGGCGATCTCGCCCGAAGAACAGCAGGCGCTGGGCGCAATGATCTTCAACGCCGCGATTCTCGGCAAGGATCTGCCGATGCAGTTGCAAGGTGTGGAAATGATGCTTGCCAGCGGCAATGTTCAGCCCGTTGAACAGGGCCGCTTCAATCTGGTCGCGTTCCAGATTGCTTCCAATCTGGGCGATCACGAAAAAGCGCGCTCCTATCTGCAGCGCGCGATTGATCTCAACTATACCAGCGCAAACGTCACAATGGCTGATTTGCAGATGAACATGGCTGAAACCTATTTGAGCGAAGACCGCCATGCAGAAGGCCTGTCCTATCTCAGTTCAGCGATTGCCCAGCGCAAACAGCAGGCCATGCCTGTCGATGAGCGGTGGTACAAGCGCGGGGTAGCGATTGCCTACACCAACGAAATCGTCCCGCAGGTCTATGATTTTGTTTCGGATTGGGTGGGCGAATATCCGACTGCGGAAAATTGGCGCGACGGGGTGAACCTTACGCGCAATCTCAACGATTTCGATCCGCAAGTGCTGCTTGACCTGCTGCGGCTCGGCCGGAAGGTCGGCACGCTCACAGAAAAGAACGACTATATCTACTATATCGAAGCCGCTGATCCCCGGCGCTTGCCGCTGGAAGTCAAGGAACTGATCGATAGCGCCTATTCAAGCGGTATCATTCCCAAGGGTTCTGATACGTTCGTTGATGAACAATACCGGATCGCAACCGGACGCATTGCCGCTGACCGGGCCGATCTGCCCGCTCTTGAACGTGACGCCGGTTCGGCGTCGGCGCAGATGCGGACGGTGCTGGCCGCCGGAGATGCCTTCCTGAACTATGGTGAAAACGCCAAGGCGGCACGGTTTTATGAAAAGAGCCTTTCGTTCGCGGGGGTCGACCGCAATCTCGCCTTGACCCGGCTTGGCATTGCCCAGATCGCGATGGGGGATGCGGCGGCTGCCAGCGAAAGCCTCGCCAAGGTGGAAGGCGTGCGCATTCCTGTCGCCCGGTTGTGGGGCTCCTATGCGGCGCAGTTGTTGAAGGATTCGGCCCCGGCGGCCAACGCTGCGACTGACGACAGTGTGGCCGCAGAAAGCCCTGCTACGGCCAGCTGACCGCCCGGTAAACAGCCACTGAGCCTGAACGGAGCGCCGGATGACAAATCCGGCGCTCTTTTCGTATGGAGCGGCAGGCCTTGGCGATCAACGCAGCCGTTTGACGTAAATCTGCCCGTCCGCCCGCCGATCAAGCTTGAAATTGCCGAGCGATGCGAACAGGTCGGACAATCGTTTGAACCCGTAATTGCGCACATCAAAGCTGGAACGGTTTCCAGCGATCTGCCCCACCTGTTGCAACAGGGCAAAGCCTTCGTCATCGCGTTTGGCTTCGGAATAGGCGGCGGTGATAAGTTCAAGCAATTCGTCATCGACTGCACTGCTGCTATGCTTGGCGGCGTTCTTTGAAACGTCAGCCTTTGCCCCCGGCTTGTCGGCGGCGTAGCTTGCGATCAACTGCTTGATCTCGATGAAGCGGGTGCAAACCGATTTGAAGGATTGCGGCGTTTTTTCTTCGCCAAAGCCATAAACGATGATGCCGTCTTGCCGCAGGCGAGTGACAAGCGGGGTGAAATCGCTGTCGGATGTCATCAGCCCGAACCCGTCGACCTTGCCCTGATACAACAGATCGATGGCGTCGATCGTCATTGCCATATCGGTTGCATTTTTGCCCTTGGATACATCGAACTGCTGCTGCGGGCGGATGCCGTATTTGTTGCTGATTTCGCCCCAACGAGACAGGTTATCCTTGGCAAAATTGCCATAGGCGCGGCGGATATTGACCTGCCCAAGCTCGGCCATCACGGTCAGCACCGGATCGATCCCCTCGGGCGTTGTATTGTCCGCATCGATCAACAGGGCGATGTTCTTGAGCGTTGAATGGGTCATGGCCCTGATATGCAGCGGCTGATGCGCACCGGCAAGCATCCTATTTGCCCGATCAAGCCCCGTTCAAGCCGCGCCTGCTTGCGGGACTCGGTTCGCGCCCCTAAATGGCAGGCCATGAACGATCTTTCCAGCCAGCCGCAGCCCGACCAGCCCGCTGATCGTCCCGCACGTCAGCGCAAGCCCGACTGGATCCGCGTGCGCGCCCCGGTGAGCGAGGGGTATCACGAAACCCGGCGGCTGATGCGCGATCTCAATCTCAACACCGTGTGCGAGGAAGCCGCCTGTCCCAATATCGGTGAGTGCTGGACGAAAAAGCACGCCACGGTGATGATCCTAGGCGATGTCTGCACGCGCGCCTGCGCCTTTTGCAACGTCAAGACCGGGATGCCGCGCGCGGTCGATCCGCAGGAGCCGGAACACACCGCCATCGCCGCAGCGAAGATGGGGCTGGAACATATCGTCATCACCTCGGTGGACCGCGATGATCTGCCCGACGGCGGCGCGTCACAATTCGTCAAGGTGATCGAGGCTCTGCGCCGCACCACGCCAAAAACCACGATCGAAATCCTTACACCGGACTTCCGGGGCAAGATGCGCCGCGCGGTTGAGGCTATTTGTGAAGCTGGGCCAGATGTTTACAACCATAACCTCGAAACGGTGCCACGTCTTTATCCAACCATCCGGCCCGGTGCGCGTTATTATGCATCGCTGCGACTGCTGGAGGAGGTGAAGGCGCACGACCCGCTGATCTTCACGAAATCGGGGATCATGCTGGGGCTGGGCGAACAGCGGCTCGAAGTGCACCAAGTGATGGACGACATGCGCTCAGCCGAAGTCGATTTCATCACCATGGGCCAATATCTCCAGCCCACGCCCAAGCATGTCGCGGTCGAGGAATTTGTCACTCCCAAGGCATTTTCCGCTTACGGAGCGATTGCCCGTGCCAAGGGTTTCCTGCAGGTCGCGTCCAGCCCGCTCACCCGGTCGAGCTATCACGCGGGTGAGGATTTTGCGGTAATGCGCGCCGCACGGGAAGAAAAGCTGGCGCGGGCGGCTGCGAAAGCCGGGGCGTAATGCCGGGCATCCGCGAAACCCGGCGCCTGCCGTATAGCGCGCAGCAGATGTTCGATCTGGTCGCGGATGTTGGCCGCTACGGTGAATTTCTGCCGTGGGTCATCGCGACGCGGGTGCGAACAAATACCGAAACCGAACTGGTCGCTGATATGGTGGTCGGGTTCAAATCCTTGCGGGAAACCTTCACTTCGCGCGTGACCAAGGATCGCCCGCGCCAGATTGCCGTGCATTATGTCGATGGGCCATTGAGCGATCTCGACAATGTCTGGACATTCCGGGCGGTGGATGATCACACCTGCGAAATCGACTTTCTGGTTGAATTCACCTTCAAGAACCGCCTGTTCGAGAAGATCGCCGGGCAATATTTCGACCGCGCATTCCGCAAGATGGTCGAAGCGTTCGAGGCCCGCGCCGCGCAGCTTTACGGCAACAGCAGTTCAAGCGCGCAAAGCGTCGCCTGATGGCGGATCGTGGCGCGGCCATCGGGGCCATCGCCTCCGTCGAAGAATTTGAGCTCGCCTTCCGGCTCACCTTCGGCATTGCGGACCATGCGGGCGAACACCACGGTGCCCACGGGCTTGTGCAAAGTTCCGCCGCCGGGGCCTGCGACACCGCTGACCGCAACCGCGACGTCTGCTGTTGATCGTTCAAGCGCGCCCTTGGCCATCGCCCATGCACAGGCAATCGAAACCGCGCCAAAGGTTTCGATGATGTCGCTGGCAACGCCCAGCATCTCCATTTTCGCCTCGTTGGAATAGGTGACGAAGCCGCGGTCCAGGATGGCCGAGGAGCCCGCGATTTCGGTCAATGCGCCGGCCACCAGCCCGCCGGTGCAGCTTTCCGCGAGCACCACCGTACGCCCGGCCGCAGCGTTTTCCGCCACGACGCGGGCGGCAAGGGTGGTGATATCATCGGGCAGTAATGACAGCGGCATGGCGCTTACTTCTTCGACTGGGGCTGCGAAGCCGGGCAGATTGAGGGGTTTTTCAGGTCAGTCAATTCGGCAATGAAGGCAAATAACCCGCCGACATTTTCGGTCGGCAACGGGGCGATAAGTTCCAGCCCGCGTTCGATTTTGGAGCAGCTATCGCCCTTGATTTCGGTGGCGATCATCTGGCCGACCATGCCATCGACAAACGGGCGCAACGCGTCTTCGGGAATCCCGGTCAGCAGGTTCGCGATATCAAGCCCGGACGGTTCGCCGTCTGGATCGTCCTTGCCCGCGAAGCTTTTGAGCAAGCGAAATGCGCCCGGCCAGGCATCGTTCTGCTTCGTGCGGAAATTGGCGATGAACGCTTCGCCGCCAGTCGCCATGAAGCCATCGCGCGAAAGGCGGTTGGCGCAGGCATTGCGCGCTGCGTCAAATGCGATCGGCAGGGCATAGACAGCCGCATCGCCAAGATCACTCGCGGCGACGCAGCCTTGTTGCTGGGCATGAGCGGCTTGCGCCGAAACAAGCGCCGCGAAGGCAAGGGCAGGGGCAATGATCCGGGTTTTCATCAGTCGGTCCCTTTCAGGCAAGAAACGCAAGAACAATGGCTTGTGCAGCGATTCCTTCGCCGCGGCCAGTAAAGCCTAGTCTTTCGGTGGTGGTAGCCTTGATGCTGACGGCGCTTTCCGGCGTGCCCATTACTTGGGCAACGGCGCTGCGCATAGCCGTGCGATGCGGGCCGATTTTGGGCGCTTCGCAGATCAGCGTAAGGTCGACATTGCCTATTTTATAGCCAGCTTCGTGGGCCAGCCTGACTGCGTGTTCGAGAAAGCGCGCAGAACGGGCACCGGCCCATTGCGGGTCGCTTGGCGGGAAATGGGTGCCAATATCGCCTGCGCCAATCGCGCCGAGCACGGCATCGGTAATCGCGTGGAGCGCCACATCGGCATCGGAATGGCCTGCCAGCCCCTTGTCATGCGGTATCTGCACCCCGCACAGCCACAATTCCTCGCCCGCCTCCAGCCGGTGGACATCATATCCCTGCCCGATGCGAAAGGCGGGGGCCACGGAAGGAGCAGCGATGGTGTCCACAAAATCCTCCGCAAAGGTGATTTTCCTGAGGCGCTCATCGCCATCGACCATTGCAACTGAACCGGAGCTTGCCCTCAGCACCTGCGCATCGTCGCCTGCGGTCGCCGGGCCGGCCCATTCGCGGTGCGCGGCAAGGATGGCGTCAAACCGGAACGCTTGCGGGGTCTGCACGCGGCGCAGGCTTTCGCGATCAGCCTTGCCTGCCATCAGGGCGTGATCGCCCGCCACCGCGAGGCTATCGACTACGGGGAGCACCGGAATTGCGCCGGGGTGCTGATCAAGCGCTGCGATCAACCGGACGATCACCTCGCGCAGCAGATCGGGCCGGGCAGCATCGTGGATCAGCACGCGCGGCGGCGCGGCGTCGCTCAGCGATTCCAGCCCCATGCGCACCGAATCCTGACGGGTGACTCCGCCGGTAACGAACCGGACATCAGCCATCCCTGCCAGAGCCGTTTCGGCATCGGCCCGCGCATCAGCGCCAATTACCACCACAAGCGGATCGGCCCCTGCAGCGCGCAGCGCCTCAACCGAATGGCGGATCAGCGGTTTGCCGCGCCATGTGCGAAACTGCTTGGGCACCGCGCCGCCCACGCGCAGGCCCTTGCCCGCGGCGACCACGATTGCTGCAAATGGGGGGAGGGGGGGCACGCTTGCCATCGCCGCCATCGCTTAAAGTCTGGACGGGCTTTCGGCAATCCACTATGCGCCTGCCCAATATTTAGGCACAGATCCAGCATGACCACGCTTCCCACCCCTCCGGCGATCAAGCCGCTTACCATCGGCCCGGTGACGGTTGCCGATCCGGTGGTGCTTGCGCCGATGACAGGGGTGACTGACATGCCGTTCCGCACGCTGGTGCGGCGCTATGGATCGGGCCTCAACGTCACCGAAATGATCGCGAGCGAGGCGGCGATCCGTGAAACCCGTCAGTCCTTGCAGAAAACCGCGTGGGACCGGATCGAGGAGCCGGTGTCGATGCAGCTGGTCGGCTGTGACCCGGCGAGCATGGCAGAAGCGGCGAAATTGCAGGAAGGCAGCGGCGCGGCGATTATCGACATCAATTTCGGCTGCCCGGTGCGCAAGGTCGTCGGCCAGCTCGCGGGCAGCGCGCTGATGCGCGAAGTGCCGCTGGCGGTGCGGCTGATGGAAGCCACGGTCAAGGCGGTGAAGGTGCCGGTCACGGTCAAGATGCGGATGGGCTGGTGCCACGATAGCCTCAACGCGCCCGAACTTGCCCGCATGGCCGAGGATATTGGCGTGCAGATGGTGACGGTCCACGGGCGCACCCGTAATCAGATGTATAAGGGCAGCGCCGATTGGGGGTTCGTGCGGCGGGTCAAGGAAGCCGTGAACATTCCCGTCATCGTCAACGGCGATATCTGCACCATTGATGACGCGGCGAATGCGCTCAACCAATCGGGCGCGGATGGGGTGATGATCGGGCGGGGGGCCTATGGCAGGCCGTGGCTGCTGGGTCAGGTGATGCACTGGTGGCGCACCGGCGAACTGCGGGCGGCGCCGGGCATTGACGAACAATATGCGCTGGTTTTGGAACATTACCGCCGGATGCTCGATCACTATGGACAGGACACCGGGGTCAAGATGGCACGCAAGCATCTGGGCTGGTACACCAAGGGCCTGCATGGCTCGGCCGACTTTCGCAACAAGGCCAATTTCATCGACGACGCGGATCAGGTGCTGGGTGAGATTGAACGCTTCTATACCCCGTTCCTGATGCAGCAGGCGGCCTGAACGGTGGCGACCCGCCCGACGCCAGACGCATCAGCGACGCCGCCCGATAACCCCCCCGATGCCCGCGCGCAGCTTTCGGGTCTGATTTTCGCGCTGGTTCTGATTGATGGCGAGGGCCGCATTGCCGAGGCCAATCATGCCGCCGAAGACCTGCTGGGCACCAGTGCAAACAGGCTGATCGGCACCCGGCTGATTGACCGGATCGGCCCGATTGATGCCCGCGTGGAAGCACGGCTTGCATTCAATGAGGATGCGCTGGTCGCGCGCGATCTGTTGATCCGGGTGGGCGAAGGCGAGGTCAGAGTCAACCTTACCGCATCGCCGCTGGGCGGCTTTCCCGGCTGGCGGGTGGTGACGCTGTCGCAGATTGGGCATGATGACGCGAACCGTTCATCCGATGCCGAGGCGCTGCTCGGCGCGCCTGCTGTGCTGGCGCATGAAATCAAGAACCCGCTTGCCGCGATCCGGGGGGCGGCCCAATTGGCTGAACGCAAGCTGCCCGATGCTGACAAGAAACTCGCACGGATGATCACCGGAGAGGTTGACCGGATCGCCCGTCTGATCGACCGGATGCAACAGCTTGGCAGCACCCGCACCGGCCCGGTTGATGCCTGCAACCCGCACGAAGCGATCCGCGCAGCGGTAGCGACTGTGCGCGCCGCCAGCGGAAATCATGTCGCGTTTGAAATCCATGAGGCGTTTGATCCATCGCTGCCGCCAGTGCTGGTCAATCGTGATGCGCTTGAACAGGTGCTGATCAACCTCATTTCCAATGCCCGCGACGCCGCGCTCAGCACGGGCGATGCTGCGGTCATCACGGTTCAGACGCGGTTCGTCAGCGGGTTTGCGTTCAGCGCGGTTCGGCATGGCCGCGCCGTGGCGCTGCCGATTGAAATCACGATCAGCGATAATGGCCCCGGCATTGATCCGGTATTGCGCGATCATGTGTTTGAACCATTCGTTTCGTCCAAACCTTCGGGCCAGGGGCTTGGCCTGTCGCTGGTGCGCAAGCTGATGCGCGACATGAGCGGCAATGTCAGTCACGAACGCGATGCCCGCGCAGGCCTCACCCATTTCCGGCTGCAATTGCCGCAGGCGCAGGACGCAGCATAGACCATGGCCCATTTCAAATCCGACCCGATCCTGCTGGTTGAAGATGACGCCGCAATAGCGACAGTCATCACCGCCGCACTGGAAGACGAAGGCTTTGCCATCGCGCAATGCAGCAGCATCGC
>JBGSKN010000190.1:0-2166 GCA_041741215.1 Erythrobacter sp.
CGCCAGGGCCGCCGGGACCACGCGGCCCGCCGCCAGAGCGTGGTGCACCACCGCCGCCGCCGCCAAACCTGTCACCGCCACCACCGAAGCGGTCTCCTCCGGAATCGCGCGGCGACGAAAAACCATCGCCATTGCCGCCAAACGGATCGAAGCTTTCTTCGCCAAAGCCGTCGCGCTTGTCGCGGCCGCGCCGGCGTCCCCTATCGTAACCCATAGATCAGTACGTACCTTGTCACACCGCCCGTCCTCATATGCGCCGATGACGTGGACAGCGAGCCGCACCGGACACAGGCGCGCCGGGCTTGTTCCCCGGTGCGCACGTAGAGCGCGGTATAGCGCACAAAAAGCCGCTTTGCGAATGATTTTAGAGATCTGCAAGACGGGCGCGCGAGGCGATTGCCACATAAGGCAGTCAAGCTGCGTGCACGAACGCTTGTGCGCAAGCGCGCGCTTGGGCATGACATGCGCAGGGCACGCATCGGAAAGCAGCAATCACCATGAGCGATTTTCGCAATCTCACTGAAAATATCATGGTGAGTCAGCAGCTTGATTACGCCGGTGTGGCGACCGCTGCGGGATTGGGAGTCGCGCTGATCATCAATAATCGACCCGATGGCGAAGACCCGGACGCCCCGCAAGGCGACGATATTGCCGCTGCCGCTGCGGCCGCAGGGATCAATTACGCCGCCATCCCGATCGGCCATTCGGGCTTTAGCGAGCCGCAGGTCGATGCGATGATCGCCGCGCTGGAACAGGCCGAAGGGCCGATTCTCGCCTATTGCAGATCGGGCACGCGGTCGACCTTTCTGTGGGCGCTGGCCGCCGCGAAGCAGGGGGAAGCCCCCGATACCATCGCCCGCGCCGCGGCGCAGGCAGGCTATGACATCAGCCCGATTCGACCGATGGTCGATATGCTCGCAGCAGGCTGAGGCGCTGTGGGAATTCCGCCACTATTGCTGCAAACCGCCGGGTCGCTGGCGGCGATCCTCGCGTTGGCTGGTCTGGCGTGGTGGCTGAAACTGGGCGGCGCGCCGCTGCTGAATGACGATACCGAAGTGCGCCGCGCGGCAGGCGAAATCGAAAATGGATTCGTGCCAGTCGATTGCGCCATTTCGGACGATCAGACCGCCGCGCTAGCACTGGGGACGGATTTGCGGATGATGCTGATTCGGCGGCACGGCAACCGCTTTGCCGGACGCATCCTCGGCCACGCCGCCAGCGCCAGGCTGACGAGCGGCGCGCTGGAAGTGGATTGCGGCGAACCCCGGTTTGGCAAAACCCTGCTCACCATCCCCGATCCAGCGCCTTGGGCAGAGGCGATCAACCGGGTAAGCGAGCCACACCATGCCTGATTTCGACCCCACCCAATACGCCGTGCCGCTATTCGTGATCGCGGTGCTGATCGAAATGATCTGGGCCAAATTGCGCGCGCCAGAGGCGTATGAACCCAGGGACACGCTGGTCAGCCTTGCCTTCGGGCTGGGTTCGACCATCGCGGGCGCGTTGCTGGGCGGGTTCGCGCTATGGGTTTTCTTTGCGGCCTATGAATATCGGCTGTTCGATTTCGGCCCGCAATGGTGGGCGTTGTGGTGGGCGTGGCCGCTGTGCTTTGTGCTCGATGACCTCGCGTATTACTGGGTTCACCGCGCCGGGCACCGCATCCGCTGGATGTGGGCCGCGCACGTCAACCACCATTCCTCTCAGCACTACAACCTGTCGACCGCGCTGCGACAAAGCTGGACAGGGGCGCTGACCTTCGGGTTCGTGTTCAACCTGCCGCTGGTGCTGCTGGGCTTTCACCCGGTGATGATTGCCATCTGCGGCGGGTTCAACCTGATCTACCAGTTCTGGATCCATACCGAAGCGATCAAGCGGATGCCCGCTTGGTTCGAAGCGGTGATGAACACGCCGAGCCACCACCGCGTCCACCACGCCACCAACCCGCGTTATCTTGATCGCAATTACGCCGGGGTGTTCATCATCTGGGACCGGATGTTCGGCACCTTTGAACCCGAAGTGGATGACGAGCAGATCCGTTACGGGATCGTCAAACAGCTCGGCAGTTTCAACCTGTTGTGGGCCGTGTTCCACGAATGGATCGGGATGCTGACCGATATCTGGCGCAGCCCTTGGCGGCACAAGCTGTCCTACCTGCTGCGCGAACCC
>JBGSKN010000191.1:0-1519 GCA_041741215.1 Erythrobacter sp.
CACCGCGCTGATCCCGGTGGTGGTGGAACGCAGCACCGGCAGCCCTTCCTCGGCCGCGCGCATCCGCGCCTGCGCCAGATGCTGCGGCGGGCCCCAAGTGCCGAACCAGCCGTCATTCGATGGGTTGAAGATGTAATCGGGCCGGCTGGCCTGATCGACCACGGCGCCCGAAAACACGATTTCATAGCAGATCTGGATGCCCGCCTTGCCGTGTTCGCCAAGGTCAAGCGTGCGCGGCCCCGGCCCCGGCGCATAATCGATGCTGCCCGCCACCAGCCGCGACAGGCCGAGCGGTTCGAGCAGGGTGCGCAGCGGCAGATATTCGCCAAACGGGACAAGGTGCGCCTTGGCATATTGGTGTTTGATGTCGCCCGCGCCGGTGATCGCCAGCACCGAATTGCGCGCGCTGACGGCGCCCAATGAGCCATCCTTGCGCGCCGCGATGTCGAGATTGACGACGCCGGTCAGCAACGTCGATTGCGCCCCGATTACCGCACCGATCCGCCGCCGCGCAAAACCCGGATCCGCGCCCACGGTCATTTGCTGATAATAGCGCTGGGGATAGCCATCCTCCAGATAATCGGGGATCGCGCTTTCGGGCCACAGCACGATCCGCGACCGGTCACGCCCCGGCATGGTGAGGTCTGCGGTGCGGACGAATTGTTCCTCGAACTTGCTGGCGTCATTGATTTCGCTTTGCGGAATCAGGGGCTGGACAAGGGTATAGCGAATGCCTCCGAGCGGCGGCGTGACTTCCGGCGCGGGCAAATGCATCGCCGCAGCACATATCGCCCCGCCCGCTCCGGCGATCAGCCACCGCCGCGCGGTCAGCGCCCATAACAGCAGGGCCGCAATCACCATCGTCAGGCCTGAAAGCGCATATGTGCCCAGCCACGGCAAAAACGCGGCCAGCCCCTGTGCCTTCCACCCGCCCAGCAGCATCAGCCCGACCGGCGGCCACGGATAGCCGGTGAAAATGGTTCCCCGCGCCCATTCGGCCAGCACCCACGCGCCCGCCAACACCAATCCGAAGGCCCATACAGGCCTGCGCCGCGCCAGCAGATGGGCAGCCAGCGCAGCAATGGCTGGATACCATGCGAGGTAGATGCACAATAACGGCACCGCGGCCCAGCCCAAGGCCTCAGGCATTTGGGCCTGATGGGTAAAGGCGGTCGCGATCCAGTTGTTGGCGAGCGTCAGATGCGCCCAGCCGAACCACCACCCGCGCCACAAGGCGCTGCGCCAGTTCGGTGCGGTGTAGATCAGCCACACAAACCCCGCCAGCGCGGCGAGGCCGAGCGGCCACAGATGCAACGGGGGATAGGCGCAGGCCGCGATCAGCCCGAGGGCGATCGCAAAAAACGCCGGGCGGCGCTGGATCAGCGCCGGAATCGCAGAAAGGCGCGCGCGGATCGTTCCAGCTTCACTCACGGGAACGAACCGCGCCGCGCGATCAATCAGCCGACCGCTTCGAGCGTGCCGTCGCTGTCACCCGAGCTGTCATCACCGCGGATCGAAG
>JBGSKN010000192.1:0-24499 GCA_041741215.1 Erythrobacter sp.
GCGGCGATCCCGGTGCTGCTGACCGCAACCAGGGCGCGCGGGGCGGCAAAGGTGTCGCCCGGCGCAAGCATGATCTCTCCAGGCTCCAGCCGCGCGGCCATCGTCAATGTCGCGTCCCCATCGGCATTGCGATCCACGCTCAGGGCATGATCCCCGCTCCACGCCAGATGCGCGGCGAGAGCATCGCCATGCTGTTCGGCGGCATCATCGGATTCGATCCTGATCCAGTTTCCGCCGCCGAACCCCGGACGCCCTCCATACGAAGCGCTTGCGATCGTCCCCTGATCCAGCGGCAGGCGCTGCTGCTGCATTTCGGCAGACCATCGGCCAGCAAACCGAACAGCATGCGCCGCCCAGCCCGGCAGTGGCAGCGACAGTGACGCTATGGCCACCAGCCCCAGCGGCGCGGCGGAGCGGTTGGCAAGACGGGTAGAAACCTCGATGATCCCGCATGGCTGGATCGCGAGGTCAATCTCTACCGAAAGGCCGAGTGCAGCATCGCGGTGGATCAGGCAAAGCCGGTTCGAACTCTGGCGAATTTCGGCAAGCGCCAGATCCGGTGAAAGCGGGCGTCCCGCGCGCTGGAGGATGATCGCCGGGGCCGCAAGGTGCCCCTGGCCAGCATGGGGCAGCAGAGATCGCGGGGCAGGCCTGTCAGGCTGCGACGCATGACGCCCGCGCCGCATCGCATCGCAAAGCGCGCCAAGGTTCTCACTGTCAGGCAGCGCCGCACCAATATAGACCAGTTCAGCCGCCGCCGCGCGCAGATCAAAAATCAGGCTCGTGCCGCTGGCATCAAGGCGCGCGAAGGGGGGGAGAGTGGACATTGGAACCGGGATAGCCTTGATCGTCGTGCGGTGGATAGCAGAAATGGGCCGCGCCTATCTGCTGGAGCACTTTGCTGACATCCGCTGCAATGCTCCTCCATCGATGCATATGCTGCGCATTTCGCCTTCAAGCCCGCATGATAATGCTGCGATCCGCAGATATCACGCGCGATCGCCCGATTTGGCACAGGCATCGAGCGCCTTGCCCCACGGGAAGCGCATGCAGTCGATCAACACGCTTCGGTGTTCACTTGGGTAAGCCAACCGGGGCAAAGCGCGTGCTTTGCCCCGGTTGGTTTCAGTTTCAGAATGTGCCGCGAAAACCAACGGCCCATCGTGCACCAGTATCGATGAAATCGAGCACCTGATTATCGAAACGGCCGGTGGTGATGTTCTTCTCGCTGGTGATGTTGATCCCTTCAACGAACACCTGCGCATATTGGTTCACATCGTAACTGGCACGCACGTCCCATTGGTCGAACGTGCGCCGGAACACAGGATCGCCGCCCTGCCCCGGGGTCACCAGATGTTCAAGGAACCGTTCGCGCCGGTTATAGGCGACCCGGGCCGAAAGGCCTCCCTTTTCATAAAACACCGATGCGTTCTGCGAATCTCCCAAGCCTTCGAGCGCGAAAGACGTGCTGTCCGAATCCTGATCGAAAGTCGCATTGCTGCCGACAAATGTTGCGTTCAACTGCGTGCCGAAGCCGCTCAGGAGGCCAGGCAACCAATCAAACGTGTGCACGACATTTACCTCAAGGCCGCGAACGTTGGCGGTATCCGCATTGCGCGGCCGACGTACGCTGAAGGTTGCCTCGTTTGGCCCGGTGATCAACCCACCCACCGGGATATTACCGGCATTGGCAATGGTTATGACTTCATCGTCGCGTGTCTGAACGATGAAATCACGAACATTCTTGTAGAATGCGGCAACCGCAATCGTGGTTGTCCGGCTGGGATACCATTCAAGCGATATATCGAAGTTATTCGACGTATACGGCTTCAGTGCCGGGTTGCCGCCGCTGGCATCAAGGCTGGCCGGTCGCAACACATCAAAGTTGGTCCGAGGCGCCAGATCCTGAACCTGTGGCCGCGTCAACGTGCGCGAAGCAGACATGCGCGCGACCACGTCAGCACCCAGATCCACCCTTGCATTGAAGTTAGGCAGGAAGAAATCATAGCTCGAACTTTCGGTGCGCGCCAATGGTTGCCCGCCATTGGCAAAAACGCCCTGAAAAATCGTCACGTCGCCGGGTACAGGAAGCAGATCAATCAGATCGAGCTGCTGGCCCGAAGCGGTCAGTTCGGTATGCACGTAACGTGCGCCAATGTTTATAAACCACGGCAGCCCGCCCAGCGTCGCGCGGAAATCAGCATCAATATAGCCCGCGTAAACGTTCTCGTTAATCCGGAACGAATTGGGCTGCACTACGGCATCAAACCCGTTGGTTGCCGCAAGCCGTGCCGCCGTAGTCCCCGGCGTAAGCCCAAGAGCAGTATCCAGCGCAGCTGCCGCACCAGCGCTTTCAAGGAAAGCGAAGTAGGCTTCGGAATCAAAGGACTGGAAATTGGTCGGCACCGTGCCCGAACTACCCAGGAAATTGCCCAGACTGAACGCTTGCAGCAAGGGGTCGGTCACCGACGTATTATAGCCGCAGAAAACGCAGACCGTGTTAGGATCGGTGCCGATCGTCTGGCTGTTTTTCTTGCGGCGGGTATGCACTCCGCCGAAGCGAACCTTGTCGAGCGCTCCACCGTCTGATTCCCATTCGGTATCGAGCTTGTATTCGAGAATTCGTTCGGCTTCGCTGTTGCCTTGCCGCAAGGCAATATGCGTGCGCCCGATCGAAGGATCGGTCAGGTCGGCGGTGTGGCCGAATACCGATGGGAACCCTCCGTCTACAGCTTGTTCGAAGCTGAACTGGCTCGGCGCCCCGATAACCGCGAAATGGTTGCGCCCGCCAGCGGAATCGGTGGCGCGCGACCATGACACATCCGCCATGACCTTGAGCTGGTCGGTTGCCATCCATTCGGTGTTGAAACCAACCGCACGGGTCTTGGCAAAGCGATTGTTCGAGGTGGAGATGAAATCGGCAAAGCCGTTGGTGGTCAGCGATGTGACGGTGCGGTTTTCGTCGATTTCGGCAGCAACAAAGGCCGACGGTTCGAACCAGTTGCCCAACGAGCTGACCTGCGACTTGACATCAAACTGATTGTACAGGCCGTCCAGAGTAAAGGTGAGGTTGGCGTCCGGACGATATTGCGCAGTGACATTGGCGCCGAACCGTTCGCGATTCTGCTGATCGCTGCCGATATCCTGGTTGCGCGGCGTGAAAACATTGGTGAATAGCGGGGCATTGACCGGCCCGACGTCCGATCCGGGGATATACCCGCGGTTCTGGGTGAAGTTGGTGAGGGAATCGCGTTCCTGATAAGAAACCGCAGCCATAAGGCCGAAGGTGTCACCGCCAAAGGTAGTGCTGACCAGACCGAAAAGTTGCGGCGAAACATCGTCGCTGTTGTCTTCATAAACGCCCTTTGCCGAACCCACCGCCTTGAACCCGCCAATATCCAGCGGGCGCGGCGTGCGGATATTGATCGTGGCGCCAATGCCGCCGTCCTGCAGCGACGCCTGCGAGCTTTTATAGACATCTGCGCCAGTGATCAGTTCTGCCGCGAGCAGATCAAAGCTGAATTCGCGGCCGGTGTTGTCACTGGCAAAAGTCCGCCCGTTGACAAGCACGGTGTTGAACTGCGGGCCGAACCCGCGAACGGTAACGAACTGGCCTTCCCCACCATTGCGGTCGATCGAAACGCCAGGAATACGTTGCAATGATTCGGCCACGTTCGAATCGGGGAACTTGCCGAGATCTTCCGACGTGATCGAATCGAGAATTACCATTGATTCGCGCTTGCGATCAGCCGACGCGCTAAGACTGCTGCGTATGCCGGTCACGATGATTTCATCGGCGATACCGCCCGACGAAACGGAATCCTGCGCCGCTGCCGGAGCAGCATGAGCGATTGCACACAAAGCAAGAACGCTCGTTCCGCCCAGGCCAACGCGCTGCATTTTTTTCGCAAACCGACTATGTTGTTTTACAGACATGCTAATCCTCTCCCTCGAATTTTTTTGACCACTGAACTCCGATTTGCAGCACAAAGATTGCGCGGCGGGCGGCAACTGGAGGTTGCAAATGGCACGAATGGCATATTATATGATTTATACGATAATTAAAAGTCCCTATTCTCTGCGTTGCATCGATTGTGCATTCTGCCTGTGCTGCAGGCAGGGTTCGGCAGGGGGATCGAGCGGGAATGGCTATGAAAAAAAGGGATGAAATCCAGCATGTCCGATAGCTCGCGCCCGACACGCAGGGTCATCATTGTTGGCGGCGGCAGCGCGGGCTGGATTTGCGCAGCGCGCATTGCCGCCCGCAACGCAGCCAATAGTCCCGATGGCCTGAAGGTCGTGCTGATCGAATCCTCCAACGTTCCCGCCATCGGCGTTGGCGAGGGCACATGGCCAACCATGCGCGCGACCCTGCGCAAGATCGGGCTTTCCGAGACCGATTTTCTGGTCCGCTGCGACGCGGCCTTCAAACAGGGCGGGAAATTCGTCGGCTGGACCGATGGCACATCATCTGATGCCTATTACCACCCGCTCAACGCGCCGCAGGGAGCGCCGCAAATCAACCTGTCTGGCCATTGGGCGCAGATGCACGCGAACGGCGGAAGCGAATTTGCCGACGCGGTCGATTTTCAGGCAGCGCTGTGCGAGGCCGGGCTCGCCCCCAAAACGATCACCACCCCCGAATATGCGGCCGTCGCCAATTACGCCTATCATCTTGATGCCGGCAAATTTGCGAAAGTGGTGCAGGAACATGCGGTATCGCGACTTGGCGTGCAGCATGTGATCGACGATGTCGTTGATGTCCGCCGGATGGGTAATGGCGACATTGCCGCCGTCCGGCTCAAACAGCATGGCGAAGTCGAGGGCGATTTCTTCGTTGATTGCACCGGCTTTGCAGCAATCCTGATAGGACAGGCCTTGGGTGTTCCTTTCCGCGATTGCAGCGACATTCTGTTCGCCGACCGGGCATTGGCCATGCAGGTTCCCTACGAGAATCCGGCTGACCCGATTGCCTGCCACACCATTGCCACGGCACAAGACAGTGGATGGGTGTGGGACATCGGGTTGCAGACGCGGCGCGGGGTCGGACATGTCTATTCCAGCAGGCATACGAGCGACGATGCCGCCGAACAGGCGCTGCGCAGCTATATTGGTCCGGCGGCGGAACGGCTCGAAGCGCGGCGGATCACAATTCGTTCCGGCCATCGCGAAACTTTCTGGCGCAACAATTGCGTGGCAATCGGGCTTTCGGCAGGATTTCTCGAACCGCTCGAAGCCTCCGCACTGATGCTGATCGAAACCGCCACGGATTTCATTGCCGAAAGAATGCCGGCCAATCGCGCGGTGATGGATACGCTTGCGGGGCAGTTCAATCGGGCGTTCACGCACCATTGGGATCGGATCATCGAATTCCTCAAGCTGCATTATGTGCTTACCAAGCGCACCGACACGCAATTCTGGCGCGACAATTGTGATCCTGCTTCGATCCCGGATGGTTTGCAGGAATGCCTCAAGGTCTGGCGTTATCAGCCGCCCAGCCCGCAGGATTTCCCTCATCAGCCAGAAGTGTTTTCCTGGCCGAGCTATCAATATGTGCTGCACGGGATGGGGTTTGAAACCGAATATGCCCAAAGCGCGCTGACAAGCGATTCGGAAACGGCCCGGCGCTGGTTTGCTGTCGCCGCCAACCTGCGTGACAGGACGCTTTCCGAATTGCCCGGACACCGCGATCTGCTGAACCGGATTCGCGCCTTCGGCCTCCAACCGGTTTAGGAAAAACTGCGATGACGATTATTGCTCTTGATCCGGCGCGCCACGCACAGCTTCGCATCGCGCCGCCGCCGGATATGGCCCATGCAACGCGGTTGGATCATGCCGTCATAGGGTTGTCCGAAGTCGCCTTGGCAGCGGCCGATTACCCTCTGGTGCTGATCAAGGACGGGCAAACCGGCCGGTTCCATCTTGCCGCCCTGCTGGGGCTTGGGGCGGGTCGCAATCTGTTCGTTCTGAACGGGCTTTGGCACGCCACCTATCTGCCGGAAACGGTGCTGCGCTATCCGTTTTTTCTGGATGAGGCCGCCCCGCTCGGTCTGTCGATAGATGATGACAGCGGGTTGCTGGGCAATCGCGGTGAGCCGTTGTTCAACACCCTGCAGATGCCCACGCAGATTACTCTGTCCATGGCGGAGCGCATCGGAAAAATGATGCATGATCGCACGGCGATGGCGGCGTTTGTCGATGACATCGTCGCGCGGCGGCTGGTGCGGGCGCTGCGGATCGATCTGGCTTATCAGGATGGCGGATCATCCGAACTGGGCGGGCTTTATGGTATCGATCCATTCGCGCTTGGCGCGCTTGATGGTGGCGGCCTGGCTGAGCTTAACCAGCGCGGCCATCTTGCTGCGATGTTCGTGATGATCGCGTCGCTCCATCAGCTCAACCGGCTCGAACAATTGCACAACGCGCAGACCGAGCGGCAGCTTGCACAGGTTGTCTGCCAATAGAGCCTCTGCAGGATCCCCGGTCAATTTGCGGGGAAGCGAATGGCAGATTGAATTATATGATTATTGGTCTAGGACTCGTTCGCAAGGGCTGATTCCGCGATGCCCGGCCCGATGTCTTGCGCACCGTGCACAATTGTCCGGCGCCTTGATGGAGAACTTTAATGCTTGGCGTATGCTACTACCCGGAACATTGGCCCGAAGCGGTCTGGGCGGACGACGCTGCGCAGATGCGGGCGCTTGGGCTGTCCTGTGTCAGGATCGGTGAGTTTGCCTGGTCGAGGCTTGAACCGCGACCGGGAGAGTTTTCGTTTGACTGGCTTGACCGGGCGATTGCCGTGCTGGGGGAAAACGGGCTTAAGGTTGTGCTCGGCACCCCCACTGCCACTCCGCCCAAATGGCTGGTTGATCTCTATCCCGAAATCCTTCCGGTCGACCCGTCAAGCGGGCGGGTGCGCGGATTTGGTTCACGCCGGCATTATGACTTTTCGAGCGAGGTCTATCTGCGCAAATCCTTGCGGATTACCGAGCAACTGGCGCTCCGTTACGGCACCAATCCGCATGTGGCGGGCTGGCAAACCGACAATGAATTGTGCTGCCACGATACAGCATTAAGCGGATCGGCCGCCGCGCGCGATGCGTTTCGGCAATGGTGCGGCCAGACGTATCAATCGATCGACGCGCTCAACCGCGCATGGGGCAATGTGTTCTGGTCGATGGAATATGCCAGCTTCGATGACATCGAACTGCCGTTCGGCGCGGTCTGTGAAACCAATCCGGCGCACCGGCTGGCTTTCCGCCGGTTCACGTCCGATCAGGTGATCCGGTTCAACCGGCTACAGGCCGACGTCATCCGGCGCCACGCCCCCGGCCAGTTTGTGACGCATAACTTCATTCCTCCGCAATCGACCGGGATCGATAATGAAGCGCTGGCCAGGTCGCTCGATTTTGTGAGTTATGACAGCTACCCTCTGGGCTTTACCGACCGGATGATGCAGGCACATGGTGCGGACGAGGCGCGCCCCTTCATGCGCACCGGCCACCCTGATCTCACAACCTTTCATCTCGATCAGATCCGCGGCCTGTCGCGCGGGCCGTTCTGGATCATGGAACAGCAGCCCGGCCCGGTGAACTGGGCGCCGCATAACCCCCGCCCGGCGCCGGGGATGGTCCGGTTGTGGACGATCCAGGCGTTTGCCCACGGGGCTGACTGCGTCAGCTACTTCCGCTGGCGTCAGGCCCCGTTCGCGCAGGAGCAGATGCACGCCGGGCTGCTGCGGCCTGATCGCAGCAAGGCGGATGCCTGGGCCGAAATCGAACAGGTGCATTCGGAACTGACCGAACTGGGATTGACCGATCACCCGATTGGCCCCGCGCCCGCAGCGATCATCGTCGATGTCGAGGCGCTGTGGCTGAGCGAGATCGAACAGCAGGGTGCGGGCTACGAATATGAAGCGGTGCTGTTCCAATGGTATCGCGCATTGCGGCAAATCGGGGTGGACGCCGATTTCGTCATGCCGGGGGACGATCTGGCGCCCTATCGCCTGGTGCTGGCACCGTGCCTTGCAATGCCAGGTGACGCGGCCATCGCCGCGCTGACCACGGCAGGCGGCCCGGTGGTGATTGGGCCGCGTTCGGGTGCCAAGACCGCCGATTTCACCCTGCCCGACAATCTGCCGCCGGGGCCGCTGCAGCAATTGCTGCCACTGCGCGTCCTGAGCGTGGAGACGCTGCGGCCCGATTGCCCTGAACCGCTGCACTGGAACGGACGCAGCTTTGCAAGCCATAGCTGGCGCGAAATGATCGACGTGCGTGATGGCGATGTTGTTGCCACCTATGATGATGGCACGGCAGCGGCGGTGCGCCATGGACAATTCCTGTACCTTGCCAGCCTGACCGACGACGCCTTTCTGCGGGCCTTGTTCACCGATCTTTGCGACGAGACGGGGGTCGCCACGGTCGATCTTGACCCGATGGTGCGGCTGCAACGCCGCGGGAGCCTGACCTTCGCGTTCAATTTTGCCGCCGAACCGCGCCCCGCGCCTGCCGCAGAGGGTGTCCGGTTCACTTTGGGCGGCCCCATCATCGAAGCCCACGGAGTAAGCGCATGGGTCAACCTGTGAAACGCCGCGTCCCGGCGGTTCTGGCCGCCGCGCTCGCCTTGCTGGCGCTGCCTGCCGGATCGGCGCTGTGGGCGGCGGAGGATGTTCCCTCTGACGCGCCTGCGCTGGGCGGCTTTCGCGAGCAGGCTGTCGGCTTTCGCGAGGTAATCCTGACTAATCCCCGGCAAGCCCTGCCCGGCAGCACTACCGGCGAACGCAGCCTGCCGCTGGCAGTGTGGTATCCCGCCGATGATGCGTCCCAAAGCAGCCCGGCGTGTTACAGTTTCAGCCCGCCGCCGATCCCCGATCAGGCGGCAGCATTGGCGACGCAGGTCACCGAATGCGGCAGGGCGCTGGCGGATGCCCCGCCGGTTCGCGCAAGCCATCCGGTCGTGGTGATTTCGCACGGCTACGGCGGTTGGGCCACAGGTTTCAGCTGGCTGGCAGAGAACCTCGCCTCGAAGGGCTATGTCGTGATCGCGATCGACCATCGCGACCTGCCAGCAAACACCCCCTCGCAGCAGGCGCTGTCATTCGCAACGACTGTGATGACGCGCAGCGACGACCAGCGTTTCGTGATCGAAACGCTGGCTGCACGGGCTCTACCGCAATGGCTGAACGAACTGGTCGATCCAGACCGCATCGCGCTGATTGGCTATTCGATGGGCGGTTTCGGAGCACTGGCGACCGCCGGGGCGCCTTACGACAGGTCCGGCGCGCTAGTGTCGGCGCTGCAGGGGAATGTCCCCGCCACGGGCGCGCCGCCTGCGGGACTGAAGGCGCTGGTATTATTCGCCCCGTGGGGCGGAGCCACGCCCTTGCGCGCATGGTCAGCCGATGACCTCGCGCGGATCACCGTGCCGAGTTTGGTGTTGGTCGGGAACGAGGACGACATCGTCACCTATGCAGGCGGGGTCGACTGGATATTTGACTCGATGACACGCTCAGAACGGCTGATGATCGTTTACGAGGCAGCGCGCCACAATATTGCTGCCAACGCCGTTCCCCAGGCGCTGGCATCGTCGTTCGATTACCGCGAGCGGCTGGACGAACCGGTGTGGCGCAAGGACCGGCTCAACGCCATCAACGCCCATTTCATCACCGCCCTGCTCGACAGCAGGCTGAAAGCCGATGCGGCGGCGGGCGAATATCTGCGCCTGCCAACCGCAAGAGCGCAGGATGGACGCTGGCCGCTCGAACCCGGCGGTGTCGCGGGCAATGCAAGGGCAACAGCGCAGCAGCCTGATTACTGGCCCGGTTTCCAGCGCCGATGGGCCGTCGGCATGCATCAGCGCACCGGCACCCCGGATATGACTTCAACCACTGAACCAGAACGAGACGATCAATGATCCTGGAATCGAACATTGCGATCACCGGTTTCGGGCAATTGCTCGTGTTCGCGGCGATCATCATCACGGTTGGCCTGTTGACGCTGTGGCGAACGCGCGCGCCGCACAGGCACAGCACCAAGGATAGCCGCGAATATTTTCTGGCGGGGGGCAGCCTGACCTGGATCTATGTGGCCGGATCGATCACCATCACCAATCTGGGCACCGAGCAATTGGTCGGGATGAACGGCAACCAGATGCTGCTGCTGTCGCTGTGGGAATTGTCAGCGGTTGTCGGCCTGCTTATCCTCGCCTTCGTGTTCGTCCCGATTTATTATCGGCACAATTGCACCACCACGACCGAACTGCTCGAACGGCGTTATGGCGATGATCGCATTCGCACGATGATTTCCACGCTGTTCATGTTCGGCTATCTTTTCATCTCGATGCCTTCGGCGCTCTATACCGGCGCACTGTTCATGCGTTCGGTGTTCGGGATCGAACTGGGATATATAACCCTGGGCGTGGGAATTGCCGGTCTTGGCGCGCTTTACGGCGTGATGGGCGGACTGAGGGCGGTAGCCATTTCCGAAACCTTCAGCGGTGCCAGCCTGCTGGTCATCTGCCTTGTCATCGTTTGGCTGGCGCTACAGGCAATCGGTTTTGATTTCAGCGGCATCCCGGCCGAACGGCTGACCCTGATCGGTGATGACGATTCGCCGATCCCGTGGCACACATTGCTGACCGGCATGGTGTTTATCCAGATCTTCTACTGGTCAACCAATCAGGCGATCACGCAAAGGGCCATGGCCTCGCCCACGGTTCGCGAAGCGCAAAAGGGCGTGATTGCGGCGGCCTCCATCCGGCTTTTGATCGTGCCGACAATCGTTGTTCTGCCGGGGATCATCGCTTACAAGCTTTATGGCGATATCGGCGATGCCGCGTTTGGCACCATTGTTGGCGGGGTTCTTCCCCCGTGGCTGTCGGGTGCCTTTGCCGCCATTCTGATAACCAGCGTAGCGACCCATTTTGTCGCCATCCTCAATTCGGCTGCGGCGCTTTATGTCTGCGACATCCACCAGAAATACGTCAATCCCGATGTATCGGTGAAACGCCTCAATCTGGTCGTCTCCGCCCTGTTCATCGGTGTCGCGGTGGCGATGATCCCGGTTTATTCCGGCGCCGAAAGCATCATCAACCTGTTGCAGGAACTGAACGGTTTGTTGAGCATGCCGATCCTGTCAGCGTTCATCGTCGGGCTGTTGTTTCGCGGGGTCGATGCGCGCGCGGCGATCGCAGGCGTATGTTTCGGGATCGCGCTCTATGCCTTTTTCACGTTCGTCCATGCGCCGTTCGGGCTGCATTACATCCATCTGATGTTCATCACGCTGATCACCACGATCTCGTTCGCTTTGGCGATCAACCGGGTGATCTTCAAACAATCCGCCGTGTTCACAGGATTTGGCCGGAAAGTTGCGCCTTCTCAGGCGTAAGACAGGGTGACAAAGGAACGGCAGGGTCAGGGCAAATTATTGCATGACCCTGCCGCCGTCGACGATCAATGATTGCCCGGTAATCATCCGTGCTGCGCGGCTGGCAAGGAACAACGCCGCCTCAGCGATGTCCTCGCCGGTGATCGTGTCCTTCAGCGATTGCTGATCAAGGCATTCCTGCAAGGCTTCGGGCGTCACCCACAGCGCTTTCTGGCGCTCGGTCATGACCCAGCCGGGCACCAGACCATTGACGCGAATGCCGCGCACCCCCAGTTCGCGGGCCAAGGCGCGCGTAAACCCGGTTATCGCAGCTTTGGCGGTAACATAAGCAGGGTAGCCGGTAAGCCCCAGGATGGCCGAGTTGGAACCGATATTGATGATCGTGCTGCCGGGCACCATTCTTTCCGCAACGGTTTGTGCGGCGAAAAAATACGGGCGCAGGTTGGTGGCAAACGAATCGTCCCATGCCTCAACCGTCAATTCGCCAAGCGAATGGCGCGTATCGCGTGCCGCATTGTTGATCAGGACGCCGGGGTCTCCCGCCGCTTCAGCAAAACGGGCCAGCGCGGATTGCAGGGCAGCAATATCGCGGATGTCGACCGGGCTGAAAAAGGGACGCTTTCTATGGCGGGCATGGACCGCATCGGCCAGCCGCTCGCCATTATCGGCATCAAGCGAGACAAACCCCACATTTGCCCCTTGCGCGGCAAAGGCATTGACAAAATAGGCCCCGATCCCCGATCCGCCCCCGGTGATAAAAACCGATTTTCCGGCAATATCATCGTAGCGGACATAGGCATGATCGGTAACGCCTTCGGCAGATGCGGAAGCGGGCTGATCTGGATTCGCGGTCATTGGCCTTGTCACCTTTCGCAATTAATTGTGCAGCGCGGGCCGCAGTCTTTCTTTACACTTGGCCTATTTATCATATAAAATGCAAGTGTGATGCAAGGGGTGCCGTGGGTTGCGCGTCGCCATCGAGAAAGGCAATTGGGAATGACCGACACGCCCGTGGGCAAGGGCCATCTGCGCAGCAATGCGAGCTATGGCAAAATTGACCGTGACGGCTTCATTCATCGCAGCTGGATGAAAAGCGAAGGCCTGCCCGATGATGTATTCGACGGGCGGCCGGTGATCGGCATCTGCAACACTTGGTCGCAGCTGACACCGTGCAACATGGGATTGCGCGATCTGGCCGATCACGTCAGCCGCGGGGTGTGGGAAGCCGGGGGGCTGCCGCTGGAGTTCCCGGCTATGTCGCTTGGCGAGACGCAAATGCGCCCCACCGCGATGCTGTTCCGCAATCTTCTGGCAATGGAAGTCGAAGAATCCATTCGCGGCAACCCGATTGATGGCGTGGTGCTGCTGGGCGGATGCGACAAGACCACGCCGGGCCAGCTGATGGGCGCGGCGAGCGTTGATCTGCCGACCATGGTGATATCGTCCGGGCCAATGCTCAATGGCAAGTTCAAGGGTCGCAATATCGGTTCGGGCACCGATGTCTGGCGTTTTTCCGAAGAGGTGCGCGCAGGCCAGCTTTCGCTGGATGAATTCATGCAGGCGGAAAGCGGCATGTCGCGTTCCCCCGGCACCTGCATGACGATGGGGACCGCATCCACCATGGCCTGCCTGGTAGAAGCGATGGGGCTGTCCCTGCCGTATAATGGCACGATTCCGGCGGTCGATTCCCGTCGCCGCACCATGGCCCACCGCACCGGAAGGCGGATCGTGGAGATGGTGCGTGAGGGCACTCCCCTGTCGCAGATTGCTACGCGGCAAGCCTTTGAAAATGCGATCAAGGTCAATTCCGCGATCGGCGGATCGACCAATGCGGTTCTGCATATTCTGGCGCTTGCCGGTCGGCTGGGTATCGAACTGACCGCCAGCGACTTCGACCGGCTGGGACAAGGCATTCCCTTGCTGGTTGATCTGATGCCCGCAGGCCGGTTTCTGATGGAAGAATTCCATTATGCTGGCGGTGTTCCGGCGGTGATGGGGCGGATCCGCGATCACCTCCACCTTGATGCGCCCACCGTTGCGGGCGCTGCCCTGTCCGAAGCGATCAGCGACGATGTTTTCGATGCCGAAGTCATCCGCGAAACCGCTAATCCGGTTCAGCCAATTTCAGGAATATGGGCGTTGCACGGCAACCTTGCGCCCAAAGGGGCCGCGATCAAGCCGCAGGCCGCGTCCCCGCACCTGCTGTGTCACCGCGGGCGCGCCGTGGTGTTCAATTCGATCGAGGATTTCAAGGCCCGCATCGATGATCCCGACCTCGATATTGAACCGGATTCGGTCATGGTGTTGCGTGGTTGCGGGCCCAGAGGATATCCCGGCATGCCAGAGGTCGGCAATATGCCCCTGCCGGCCAAGCTTCTGGCGCAGGGCGTGCGTGACATGGTGCGTATTTCGGATGCCAGGATGAGCGGCACAGCCTATGGCACCGTCATCCTGCATGTCGCACCCGAATCCGCCGCCGATGGCCCGATCGCCATCGTCGAAGATGGCGATGAAATCGCGCTTGATGCCCATGCGCGCACGCTTGAACTGTTGATACCACAAGATGAAATCGGCCGGCGGCTGGAGAAATTGCGGCACACCAGGCGCGATGAAGGCGCCGTGCGGGGCTATGCAAAACTGTATGTTGATCATGTGCTCCAGGCAGATCAGGGCTGCGACTTTGATTTTCTGCTTGGCACCAGCGGCCATGTGGTCAATCGCGAATCACATTGATGCTGCAAGTGGACAACCCGACAAACACCGCGATTGTTGCTGACTGGGGAACCAGCCGGCTGCGCGTGATGCTGTGTGATGGCCAGCGGGTCATTGCGCAGCGGCATGGGCCTGGGATTGCTGCGGTCGCCGCTGCAAATCAGACGCCTGAGGAAGTATTTGCCAATGTGGCGGGCCAGTGGCTTGATCAGTTTGGCGCCAATGGCGTCACGTTGTGCGGGATGGCCGGATCAAACATCGGTTGGGTCGAAGCACCCTATATCGAATGCCCCGCTGACCTTTCCCAGCTGGCGGCTGCCTGCGTGAGATTTACCACTAGGTCGGCAAGCTTTGCGATCATTCCCGGAATGACCTGCGTGAACCATCTGGGCGCGCCCGACGTTATGCGCGGCGAGGAAACCCAGATACTCGGTGCGCTGGAACTGCATCCGTCGCTGCGCGCAGGCAGGCATGTGCTTTGCCTGCCTGGAACCCACAGCAAATGGGTCGATCTGGAAGACGGGGTCGTCGACAGATTTTCAACCAGCCCGACCGGCGAGTTTTTTGCAGTATTGGGCGAACGCAGCGTCCTCGCCCATGCCGCCAGCGAGACAGCGGTGGACCCGGTGGCCTTTGATCATGGTGGCGTGCGCAGCCTGACATCTCACCCTGCTTCCATGCCGTTTGTATTGTTCGAAGCGCGCAGCCGCACCCTGCGCGAGGGAATGGCCAAAGCCGCGGCGCGCGAGTTTCTTTCGGGCTTGCTGATCGGTGCCGAAATCAAGGCGGCAAAGGACATCATCCTCGGCGGCGACACCCGCAATCGAGAAGTCGTTTTCATCGGAGACCCCGGAATGACCGAGCGTTATATGCGGGCATATGCGTTGGCCCATGGCAGACCGCACGCGATCGACGGGGGGGCATCGGCGCTTGCCGGCCTGTTGGCAGTGCGCCGAGCCGCGGCGGAGGTTTGATAATGTCTCAGGCATCGGAACAGCGACCGCTCGTGGCGATCTTGCGCGGGGTTACTCACGATCACGTGGTCGACATCGCGCGTGCCATACATGACGCCGGCATCACCATGATCGAGGTGCCGCTGAATTCGCCTGAACCATTCAAAAGTATCGAAAAACTGGCCGATGCTCTGGGCGATCAATGCCTCTGCGGTGCCGGAACCGTGCTGTCTGTTGCACACGTTAACGCGGTTCATGGATGCGGCGGAAAACTGGTGATTTCGCCCTGCACAAATGCTGCGGTGATTGCGCGCTCGGTTGAGCTTGGGCTAACCTCCATGCCCGGAATTGCTACCCCGACCGATGCCTTTGCGGCAGTGGATGCCGGCGCTCAGGTGCTGAAGCTGTTCCCCGCATCCACATACGGACCGGCCCATGTTGCGGCGCTCAAGGCGGTCTTGCCGCAGCAGGTGCGGATTTTTGCCGTGGGGGGCATCCAGTCAGGCAATATGGGCCAATGGCTCGCCGCCGGAACCGATGGATTTGGCATCGGCACCGAGCTTTACCGGCCCGGCATGTCCGCGGCGCAAGTCTCGGAGCGTGCATCGCGGATTGTGGCTGCCTTTGATGCGGCGCTGGCCAGATGACACCGGACCATGTGATTCCCGCTGGCAACATTCTGGGCGAAGGTATCCAGTGGCACGGCGAAAGCGGCTTGTGGTGGACCGACATCGAAGCATCGCTGATTCTGCACCAGCCGGTCGGAGCAGATGCAGTCGAACGCATCGTGGCACCCGAACGGGTAGGGTCATTCGCATTGGTCGAAGGCGAAACAGCCCGGTTGCTGTGCGCGTTCGAGACCGGTTTCGGATGGTTCGATCTGACGACCGGGACGGTCGAGTGGATTGACCGCCCTGAGCCAAGTGGCTGCGGGCGACGCTTCAATGATGGGCGGGTGGATCGTCAGGGCCGCTTCTGGGCAGGCACGATGATCGAGGATGAAACGCTGGCCTTGCCGCGCAGCGCCGCGCTTTATTGGCTGGATGGCACGCAGGCGCGTCGCTGCCATGAAGGTGTCACCATTTCCAACGGACTGGCCTGGAGCCCCGATGGCCAGACCATGTATTTCGCTGACAGTCCGGCGCGGCGGATCATGGCATTCGACTTCGAACCCTTGAGCGGCGAAATCAGCAGCCCGCGCCTGTTCGCCCAAACCCCGCCCGGCGCTTATCCCGATGGGGCGACGGTTGATGCCGATGGATGCCTGTGGAGCGCGCATTGGGGTGCTTCGCGCGTGGTCCGGTATCGGCCCGATGGCCGGATAGATAGCGCGATTGAATTGCCGGTAAGCCAGCCAAGCTGTGTTGCATTCGGAGGCGACGCGCTTGATCAGTTGCTTGTAACCACCGCGCGTGTAGGGTTGGGAGCGCAGGTGCTTGCCTTGGAACCCTTGGCAGGAGATGTCCTTGCTTATCGGGTTGGGGTGACCGGATTGGCGCAGGAAACTGTCCGAACAGTTCACCCAGGGGGTTGTTAATAGCGTGCAGCGGCAGGGACATAATCTTACCAGTCAGATCATGCATCAGCTTGGAAAGGACATTGCGACCGGGAAATACGGTCCAACCAACCCGTTTCCAATCGAAAGCGAATTGTGCAAGTCTTACGGGGTAAGCCGCAGTGTCCTGCGTGAAGCAATCAAGATGCTGTCGGCCAAGGGGCTGATCGCATCGCGTCCGCGCCAGGGAACATGGGTTCAGCCACAAGCCAACTGGAACATTCTAGATGCTGACGTCCTTGGCTGGATTATGGCGCGCAAGTTCGAACCGGAATTGCTGATCGAATTTTTGCAAGTGCGGCTTGCTATTGAACCTGTTGCGGCCCGCCTGGCAGCCGAAACGGCGTCGGCTGAAGCGATCGCGCAAATAGAAGCGGCTTTAAACCGAATGCAGGCAGCCGAGGAAGGCGATGACGATCCGCTATTATCGGATATCGCATTTCATGTCGCTGTGCTTGAGGCTTCGGGAAACCGGTTTTACGCACGCCTCCGAGACTTGATCGTGGCAGCTCTGCATACCTCGATCAAGGTGACCAACCAGCTGAAGGGCGTTCGCCTGGCAAGCATAGCGGAGCACAGGAAGGTGCTGGAAGCCATCATCGCCCGCGAGCCCGATTTGGCCGAAGCAGCAATGCACAGCCTTATCAGCGAGGCGCTTGTGCTCGTCCGAAAATTCGCCGCGAGATCCCCTGAATTGTAGAGCTTTATCAAGGTGAGATGCGGGCCGATGCTGCGCGCTCAATCCATATGCTTCAGGCCGACCCTCAGGTAATCCCACCCGGTAATGCAGGTCAGCGCTGCCGCGGCCCACAGCGCGACCAGCCCCACCACGTGAATCCAGCTTTCGCCAAATGTGCGGCACATATCCCCCACCGCCTGGCACGGCGGGCCATGCACTGCCCCGCCCAGAATCAGCGCGCCCATAGCCACCAGCTGAAATGTCGTCTTCCACTTGGCGAGCTTTGACACCGGCATCGACACCTGAATCCCGCCGAGAAATTCGCGCAACCCGCTGACCGCGATTTCGCGCATCAGAATCACCAGTCCCGCAATCACATGGATATCGCCAACATACGGCCCGCGCAGATATCCTTGCGCGGTCAGCACCAGAATGACCGCGGCGATCATGATCTTGTCGGCTATCGGATCAAGAAACACCCCCAGTTTCGACACCGTCCCCTGCGCACGGGCCAGATAACCATCGAAAAAATCGGTAAGCGCGATGATGCAATAAAGCACAAAGCCGATCAGATAGCCTAGCCGCCAATCGGGCCACCACAGGAAGAACGCCAGCAGCGGCACCGCAAAGATGCGCGACAGGGTGAGGATGTTGGGCAGGCTCGACATGGCTGTGTGCTGCTCTAGCGCGGGCTTGGCATTTGCAAAACCCCCTGCGCGCACCATCCTCAATTCCCGGTGATCTGCGCAGCGCTCTTGTGAAAGCGTGGCCCCGCGTTATGTCCTGCGCCAAACCAACTGGCAGCATTGGCACACCAACCGCATGACCACATCGACGCATCTGATGCGCCAGCGGCGTTTTCTTCCGCTTTTTCTGACCCAGTTGCTCAATGCGCTGAACGACAACCTCTACAAGAACGCGCTGGTGCTGTTCGTCGTCTATCAGGTGTATGATTCGCCGGAGACCGAAACCCTGGTCAGCGGGATAGCGACCGCGGTGTTCGTGCTGCCCTTCGTGCTGTTTTCCGCGACCGCAGGCCAATTGGCCGACATGCGCGACAAGACAAAAATCATCCGCTGGATCAAGCTTGCCGAAATCATGATCATGTCGATCGGCGCAACCGGGTTGATGATGGCAGCGCGCGGGGTTCAAGTGGATGCGCTTGCCATCCCGCTATTATACGCCGCGCTGTTTGCGATGGGGGTGCATTCCACCTTCTTTGGCCCGATCAAATACGCGATCCTGCCGCAGCATCTCAAAAAAGACGAAGTGCTGGCGGGCACCGGGCTGGTTGAGGCGGGAACCTATGTGGCGATCCTGGCGGGCATGATTCTGGGCGGCGCGATGCCGATTTACGCCAGCACGATTGCGGTGGTCGCCGTCGCGGTGGTCGGGTATCTGGTGTGTCGCTGGGTGCCGCCTGCGCCTGCCCAGACGACCGAGACCAAGGTCGACTGGAATCCGATCCGCGCGTCAAAATCGCTTATCGTCTTTTCGATGGGCAATCTGGAACTGCGGTATTCTGTTCTTGCAATCAGTTATTTCTGGACGATTGCGGCGATTTTGTCGGTCCAGTTCATCCCGCTCGCAAAAAACGTGCTGCTGGCTGACAAACAGGTCGCAGCCGTGCTGCTGGTGGCATTTTCGGCCGGGATTGCAATTGGATCAGTATCAATCAACGCAATGCTGAAAGGCGATATCTCGGCGCGCTATTCGGCCAGGTCGGTGCTGGCCATGGGCGGCCTGCTGATCACCTTCTACGTGCTGTGCCGTTTGTGGAACCTGCAACCGTCGGGCGACCTGTTCACCTTGACCGAGTTCCTTGCCCAGCCGCTGGGGATGGCGCTGACCGCCAATCTGCTGCTGATCGCGGTAGCAGGCGGGATGTTTGTGGTGCCGCTTTATGCATTCCTCACCACCCGCGTCGACAAAAGCGAAGCATCGCGTTCGGTCGCGGCCAACAACTTTATCTCGTCATTGTTCATGGTGGTGGGCGCAGGGGTTGCAGGAGCGCTCGGCTTTTTTGGCATCCCGCTGGAGGAGCAATTGCTGGCCAGCCTGATCCTGTGCCTGTTTGCGGCGCTGCTGGCGCGCAAGCTGCACGCCACCGAAGCATTGCGCGAACCGGATCTGGCTTAGAGAATAAAGACGAAGATCGCCGCCGTCAGCGCCACGTAAGCGCTGGCAAAGCCGCGCACGTCGGACATCGTCAACCGCCATAAAGCCTCTGCCGGGATCGCCAGCAGGTCGCGCTTTACGTGCGGCGGCAGGTTCGCACGGAACCAGTGCCGGGAGCTTTCATCGGTAAGCACAAGACTGCGACGCATTTATGATTCTCCTCTAGCGGGAAAATCGAATTTAAGACTTTCTTAACCTTTGGGAACCGCCCTTGCGGCTGCTGTCGCAGCTTGGGACACCAACCTCCGCCCGCATTAACCGGGCACACCCCGCAAGGCAGGTTTGCGTGCGGTTGGCACGAGATGTAGAGCCCGGAAACGGCAAGTCGGGAGAGTGTCACGTGTCTGATTCCACACGCCCCAATTCTTTCAAGAGCGCGGCTGCATTACTGGTCGATTGCCTTGCCATGCAGGGATGCGAACGGATCTTCACCGTGCCGGGCGAAAGCTTTCTTGCCGTGCTGGATGCGCTGCCCGACCGGCCTGAAATCGACGTGGTAACTTGCCGTCAGGAAGGCGGCGCTGCATTCATGGCCTGCGCCGATGGGGCGATGCAGGCGGCAGGATCGGGTCGCCCCGGCATTGCGTTCGTTACCCGCGGTCCCGGCGCGACCAATGCCAGCATCGGGGTGCATGTGGCGCATCAGGATTCGCAGCCCATGATCCTGTTCGTCGGCGATGTGGCGCGCGCGATGCAGGGGCGCGAGGGGTTTCAGGAAGTTGATTTCACAGCCTTCTTCGCACCCATCTGCAAATGGGCGGCGCGGATTGATGATCCGGCGCGGATCCCCGAATATATCGCCCGCGCCTATGCAATCGCGATCAATGGCAGGCCGGGGCCGGTGGTGCTGGCCCTGCCCGAAGATATGCTGGTCGAACACGTGCCCGCCACCATTTCCCCCCGCCCCTTCGTAACACGCGCCGCGCAGGCCGCCTGCCCCGATGCGATGCAGGCACTGTTCGATCTGATTGGCGACGCCGCAAGCCCGGTGGCGATCATCGGCGGCGCGGGCTGGAACGCCAAGGCGCGCGAATATTTTCAGAGCTTTGCCGAAAGGGTCGGACTGCCCGTGGCGAGTGCATTCCGGCGTCAGGATGCGTGCGCGCCCGATAGCCCGGTCTATGCCGGGAACCTCGGCTATGGCCCCAATCCCAAGCTGGTCGAGCGGGTCAGGAACGCTGATCTGATCATCGCGGTCGGTGCCCGGCTGGGGGAGGCGACGACCGAAGGCTACACACTCCCCACACTCGATCATCCGGGGCAATTGCTGGTGCATATTCACCCCGATCCCGAGGAACTTGGCCGGGTCTATCGCACCGATCTGGCGCTGTGTTGCGGAGTCGATGAATTCGCCGAATGCGCCGCGCTGTGGGAGGATGCGGGCATCATTTCCTTCGACGCCGGGGCTGAGGCGCACCGCGAATGGCTGGAATGGGCCACGCCTGCCCCGTCAGATGCTGTGATTGATCTGGCCGCCTGTGTTGCCGCGATGCGCGAAACCCTGCCTGCCGATACGATCATCGCCAACGGCGCGGGCAATTTTGCCGGCTGGTGGCACCGTTACTGGCGTTACACCGCCTATCCCGGCCAGCTCGCCCCCACCTGCGGGGCGATGGGATACGGAGTGCCCGCCGCCGTCGCCGCGGCATTGCGTTACCCGACCCGCACCGTGGTTGCCGTAGCCGGAGACGGAGACTTACTGATGAACGGGCAGGAACTCGCCACCGCCGCGCAATATGGTGCCAACCTGATCGTGGTGGTGATCGACAACGGTGCCTACGGCACGATCCGCATGCATCAGGAACGCGAATATCCCGGCCGCGTGTCAGCCACCACGCTCACCAACCCCGATTTCGCCATGCTCGGCGCAGCCTATGGCGCGTGGAGCGCGGTGGCCGAAACGACCGCCCAATTCACCGCCGCTTTGGCCGAAGCGAAGGATCGTGCGGGCCTGCGTCTGATCCACGCCAAAACCGATCTGGAACATATCGCCGCCAGCGGCGCGACAATCAGCGGACTGCGCGCAAGGGCAAAGGCAACCGCCTGAAGCGGTTTCTCTACCCCTTGGCCATATCGCAGATCACCTGCCATTCGGCCGGCGTTACCCCGGACACCGACAGGCGCGACTGGCGAAGCAGTTGCATGTCGGTCAGGCGCGGTTCGGCCTTGATCGCCACCAACGTCACCGGATGGGCGAATTTCCGTCCGGGCTTCACCTTTACCGCCGCCCATTTGCCGGTTTCATCGGTGGGATCAGTGATGCCCGCCAGGCTGACGGTGCAGATGCCGACAATCTCCAGCCCTTCGCGCGAGTGGTAGAAAAACGCTTCGTCCCCCACTTGCATCGCAGCAAGATTGTTGCGCGCCTGATAATTGCGCACCCCGTCCCAGGTGCCTTCGCCCTCAGCGACGAGATCGTCCCAGCTATACTTGAACGGTTCGGATTTGATCAGCCAAAAGGCCATGTTTCTCCACGCTCCCTTGCGGTTCGGTGCCCGCGTTAGAACAATATCAGGCCAAGTGGAATCACTTGCAGGTGCTGCGGGCGCGGTTGAGCGAAGGATTTGCTTCCGGCCACCTTTTGCGCGCCCGGTTAACCCGATCTTTAGCGTGACCTGCGAATGATCGCGCAGGTCGCCGGGTATAAACAGCCCATCAGCGCCATTCGCACGGGGCAGACGATTTGAAAAATCACGAGCCAGACAACCCGCTCCAAACCGCTGAGCGCGATTTCATCGCCTTGGGGATTGCAGTTGCGGCGATCATCCTGCTGGTCGGCACCGGAGGTTCGGTGCTGCCCAAGGCGCTGGCTGCGCTGATGTATAGCCAAAGCAAGCCCGATGTGCTGCTGGTCAATGCATTGCTGCTCAATATCGCGCTGATCATTTTTGGCTGGCGACGTTATCGCGAACTCACCCTTGAAATCGCCGAGCGCAAACGGGCCGAGGAACGCGCCCACCTGCTCGCTTCCACCGATCCGCTGACCCATTGCCTCAACCGGCGCAGCATGGTCGAAGCGACCGAACAGGTGCGCGCGCATGCCGCCACGCGCGCAGAAGCGCTGGCCTATTGCATGATCGATCTTGATAACTTCAAACAGATCAATGATATGCACGGGCATACCATCGGTGATGCGGTGTTGGTGATGCTGTGCGAGCGGGTCCAGGCCCTGCTCCCGCGCGGGGCAAGGCTGGCGCGGCTGGGCGGTGACGAATTCGCGTTTGTCATGACCTATCCTGCCGGACAGCACGAACGGGTCGACGATCTGGTGATCCGCCTGTTCGAACGGGTTTCGTGCCCGTTCCAACTGCCCGAACTGACGATCGAGCTGACCACTTCAATCGGTCTTGCCACTGATTACAGCCCCGATGGCAAAATCGATCCCGTCATCGACGCCGCCGCGCTGATGCACCGCGCCGACATGGCGCTTTACCATGCCAAGAAGCAGGGCCGGAACCGCTATTTCTGGTTCGATGACAGCATGGAACACGAATTGCGGTTCCGCAACCAGCTCGAAACCGGGATTCGCCAAGGTCTTGCGCGGGGCGAATTCGTGCCGTTCTACGAACAGCAGGTGGACGTGCAAACCGGCGCTCTGCTGGGTTTTGAAATGCTCGCCCGCTGGCGCTCGCCGCAGCTCGGTCTGATAAAGCCGGAAATCTTCGTGCCCATTGCCGAGGAAATCGGTGTGATCGCCGCGATGTCGGAAAGCCTGATGGAACAGGCCTTCGCCGACGCGCGCGAATGGGACGATGCGCTGACGCTGTCGATCAACATTTCACCAGTGCAGCTGCGCGATCCGTGGTTTGCGCAACGCTTGCTCAAGAAATTGGTCGAAGCCAATTTCCCGCCCCGGCGGCTTGAGATCGAAATCACCGAAAGCTGCCTGCACGAAAACATCGGCCTGGTGCGCGCGATGATCACATCCTTGCGCAATCAGGGCGTGCAGATCAGCCTTGATGATTTCGGCACCGGCTATTCCAGCCTCGAACACCTGCACAGCCTGCCGTTTGACCGGATAAAAATCGCCCGTAGCTTTGTCAGCGAACTGCGCGATCCTGATCGCCGATCGGGTATTGTCGAGGCGATTGTGTCGCTTGGGCGCGGTCTTGACCTTCCGCTTACGGCGGAAGGCGTGGAGGACGAAGAAATCCTCAATGCGCTTAAAACGATGGGCAGATTGAAGGCGCAAGGCTACCTTTATGGCCAGCCCGAAGACGCGGTCGCTGTGCGAGCGCGGCTGCGTGCTGTCGGCCAGTTGAACGCCGCCGCACCGCCAGAAGCGGCCGACAATACCGGCGCTGCGCAGACGCGGTCCCGCACCGCCTGACACCGCGTTTACGCACAGGGCTGGACGCGAAGGCTGGCGGTGAATAGATGCGCAGCCGTGGCGATGCGTATTCCCTTCATCAAGATGCACGGGCTGGGCAATGATTTTGTCGTGCTTGATGCGCGCACGGAGGCTCTGCCTGCGGTGACGCCGCAAATCGCGCGCGCGCTGGCGGATCGGCGCACGGGCATTGGCTGCGATCAACTGGTGCTGCTCGAACCGAGCCTGACTCACGCTTTCCGGATGCGGATTTTCAATTCCGATGGCGGCGAGGTGGAGGCCTGCGGCAATGCCTCGCGCGCAATCGCGCTGCTGCATGGCGAGCCTGTGACCATCGAAACCGCCGGCGGGCCGATTGCGCTGGAGCCGCTGGCGCATGGCGCACGGGTCGATATGGGCGCGCCGCGCTTTCAATGGGATGCGATCCCGCTGGCCTATCCGATGGACACCCTGGCGATGCCGGTGGGGTGGGGTGATCTGTCTACCCCGGTCGCGGTCAATGTCGGCAATCCGCACGCGGTGTTCATTGTCGATGATTCCGATGCAGTAGCGCTCGATGTGCTCGGCCCCGAAATTGAACATGACCCGCTGTTTCCTGAGCGGGTGAATGTGAATGTGGCAAGCGTGGCCGGGCCGGATCATCTCAAGCTGCGAGTGTGGGAACGCGGCGCGGGCCTGACGCGGGCGTGCGGCACCGGGGCCTGCGCC
>JBGSKN010000193.1:0-5525 GCA_041741215.1 Erythrobacter sp.
GGCAGCCATGCGGGGCGCGGGTGGGATGCGATCACCGATGCCTGCGTTGCGGCGGCGGCGCAGCGCGATGCGCCGACGGTGTTCATCCTGTGGGGCAGCCACGCGCGCAAGAAAGCCGCCCGTATCCCCGCGCTGGGCCGCAGCGATGTGCATCTGGTGCTGACATCGGCCCACCCCAGCCCCCTGTCCGCGCATAATGGCTTTTTCGGATCACGCCCGTTCAGCCGGGCTAACGCCTTTCTGGAACAGCACGGGCGCGGGGCGATTGACTGGGGTTTGTGATTACCCTGCTCAGCGCACGAGCAGAACCGGCACGCGCACGGTGCGGATCATCGTGGTTGTCGTGCTGCCGACGATCAGTGTGCGGATCGGGGAGTGGCCATAGGCCCCCATCATCAGCATCGCGCCGGGGGTCTGTTCGACCACTTTGGCGATCACCGCTTCGGGCTTTCCGGGTTCAAGCGTGGTGGTGACTTCCCGTTCATCACCCAGCCGAAGCACAGCGTCGCTCAGCGCGCGGCGATGGGCCTCGTTGTCGGCATCGGCCATCACGACGTTCACCGGTATTCCGGCGAATAGCGGGGATTCGATCAGGCGGCCGAGCGCGCGCTTGGCCGCAGGGCTGGCATCATAGGCAAACACGATGCTGCGCGGCTCGGCATATTCGAGCGAGGCGACCAGCACCGGCTTCGTGCTGGCACGCACCACGCGTTCGAGCTTTGAACCAATGTGGCCAGCGGCAAATTCGTGGGATGCACCGCGTTTGCCGATCACCACGACGCGGGCATCGGCCTCACGTTCAAGGATTGTTTCAACGATCCCGCCGTGGCGATGCAAGGTGCGCACATCGAAGGCACCGGCTTCGCGCAGGCGCTTCTCACCGGCGGCAAGCAGCACCCGGCCGCGTTCCACCTTCAACCGGGCATCGGCGGCTTCCATTTCGACCAGTTCTTCCATCAGGCTGGTCTTGACCCCAAGCCCGATGGCGCCGGACCGATCACCGCGCGCGGCCACCGCATCGCTGCGCTGAACCACATGGAGCAGTTCAACCGGCATCGCCAGCCGCTTAGACGCCCAGGCGGCAAGATCGCAGACGCTGTCGGCATAGCTTGATGCGTCGATACAGGCGAGGATGTGTTCCATGGTCATGATCCTCTCAATGTCCGCCGTTTTGCGCCTGTGCGCCCGGCTTGTCGTGGATGGCATAGCGGTCGATCATCGCCGCGCTCGCCGTGTTGAGGCCGATCACTTCGACATCGGTGCCTTCGCGGCGGAACTTCAGGATCGCCTTGTCGAGCGTTCCGACCGCTGAAATGTCCCAGAAATGGGCTTGTGACACATCGATCACCACCCGGTCGATCACCTCCCTGAAATCGAAAGCTTCGACGAAGCTGTCTGACGAGGCGAAAAACACCTGTCCCGATACCTGATAATGGCGGGTCAGCCCGTCGTCCGAAGCTTCCGATTCGACCGTGAAGATGCGCTTGACCTTGCTGGCGAAGAACAGCCCCGAAAGGATCACGCCCGCCAGCACGCCCTGCGCCAGATCATGCGTCCACACGGTGATGACCACAGTGGCCACCATCACGATGGATGACTGCCACGGATGATGGCGGATGTCGCGGACCGATCGCCACGAAAACGTGCCGATTGCCACCATGACCATGACCGCCACCAGCGCGGCCATCGGGATGATCGCCACCAGCGGCCCCAGCACCACGATCAGGAACAGCAGGAATGCGCCCGCCACAAAGGTGGAAAGCCGCGTTTCTCCGCCGGACTTCACGTTGATGACCGATTGCCCGATCATCGCGCAGCCGCCCATTCCGCCCAGAAACCCGGTGAAGAAATTGGCGATGCCTTGCCCCTTCATCTCGCGCTGCTTGTCGGACCCGGTATCGGTCAGATCATCGACAATCTGCGCGGTCATCATCGATTCGAGCAGGCCGACCGCCGCCATCGTCAGCGAATATGGCAGGATGATCTGCAGCGTTTCCAGCGTAAACGGCACATCGGGGATCAGCCACAAGGGCAGCGATGACGGCAATTCGCCCATATCGCCCACGGTGCGCACATCGAACCCGGTGTAATATACCAGCGCGGTCAGCACCGCGATGGCAATCAGCGGCGATGGCACCGCCTTGGTGAGGTAAGGCAGCAGGTAAATGATCGCCAGCCCGCCTGCGACCAGCGCATAGGTCATCACCGGCACGCCGGTCAGTTCGGGCAGCTGCGCCATGAAGATCAGGATCGCCAGCGCGTTCACAAACCCGGTGATGACCGAGCGTGAGACATATTGCATCAGCACGTTGAGCCGCAGGAAACCGGCAATCAGCTGAACCACGCCCATCAGGATCGTGGCGGCGAACAGGTAATCGACCCCGTGATCGCGCACCAGCGGCAGCACCAGCACCGCGACCGCGGCGGTGGCGGCGGAGATCATCCCCGGCCTGCCGCCCACCAGCGCGATGATCACCGCAATCGAGAACGAGGCATACAGGCCGACGCGCGGATCGACCCCGGCGATGATCGAAAACCCGATCGCTTCGGGGATGAGCGCCAGCGCCACGACGATCCCGGCCAGAATGTCGCCGCGCGGGTTTGAAAACCACTCGCGTCTGATGGTTTCAAGATTGGGCATGAGCGACCTTGTGCTGTTCTGATGCTTGGCAACACCCGTAACGACGGCGCGGCGGGCTGCGGGCCGGGATGCAGGCAGGGGGAAAACCGTGTCCCGGCAGCCAGCGAATAGGCCCGCGCGTTAGGCCCGCCCGGTCAATGCTGCAAGTGCGAAGATGAACAAAGGGGGTGCCCGTCTGTCCGCATGCAGGTTAATAGCGCCGCCATGAACCCGATGTTTGAAGAACTCGACTGGCAGCAGACCCCGATCGGGGAACTGGCGCTGCGGCGGCGGCGGCTCAGCCGCGACGGCGAAGACATCTGGGAAATCAGGCTCAATGATGGCTACCTGATGTCGAGCCAGTTTGTCGATGGCGAAATCGCGCTGGCTGATCTGGCGCTGGCGATGGCGGGTGGTGACAGGCTTGATGTGGTCGTCGGCGGGCTGGGGCTGGGCTACACCGCCGAAGCCGTGCTGCGCGACAGCCGGGTGGCAAAGCTGATCGTTGTCGATCTGATCCCGCAAGTGATCCAGTGGCACCGGGATCACCTGCTGCCGCTGGGCCAGATCGTGGCCGACGATCCGCGCTGCATCCTGCGTGAGGGCGATTTCTTTGCCCTGGCCGGATCGGATGAGGGGTTTGATCCCGCGCTTGCGCACCAGCGGCACGATGCGATCCCGATCGATATCGACCATTCGACCACCCATCTGATCGATGATGCAAGCGCCGGGTTCTACAGCGCGCAAGCCATCGCCGCGATCACCGCCAAGCTGAAACCGGGCGGCGTGTTCGCCCTGTGGTCGACCGATGCCGAAGACGCCGATTTCGTCGCCGCGCTTCGCCAAAGCCTGATCGATGTCCGGGTGGAGCGGGTGGAGTTTGTCACCCCCTATCGCGACCAACCGGCGTTCAACCTGATCTATCTCGGACGGCGCCCCTGATCAGATCAGCGCCCATTTGCCCTGCGGCAGATCATCCAGCGTCCATTCGCCAATGCTCCAGCGCACCAGCCGCAAGGTCGGGTGCCCGGCCGCCGCTGTCATCCGGCGCACCTGTCGGTTGCGGCCTTCGGTGATCGTCAGCCGCAGCCAGCAATCCGCCACGCTCTTGCGGAACCGCACCGGCGGATCGCGTGGCCACAGATCGGGCGGATCGATCAGATCGGCCTGCGCCGGGCGGGTCGGGCCATCCTTGAGCACGATGCCCTTGCGCAGCCGGTCAAGCGCGGCGGCATCGGGAATGCCTTCTACCTGCACCAGATAGGTCTTGGGCAGTTTGAACCGGGGATTGGCGATCCGCGCCTGCAACGCGCCATCATCGGTCAGCAGCAGCAATCCCTCGCTGTCGCGGTCCAGCCTGCCTGCGGGATAGACACCGGGCATGGCGATAAAATCGGACAGGGTCGCGCGCGCCCCGGCGCCTGCCTGATCGGTGAATTGCGACAGCACGCCAAACGGCTTGTTGAACCGGATCAGCGCCATGCGCGCGGCCAGCAACAGGCGCAGGAGCAATCGGCAAAGCGTGGGGCGCGCGAAATCAAATCATCCGGCCTTACCCCGCCGCCAGCAGGCTGGCATTGCCGCCCGCCGCAGTGGTGTCGATGGTCATCACCCGTTCGACCGCAAACCGCGCAAGATAATGCGGCCCGCCCGCCTTCGGCCCGGTGCCCGACAGGCCTTCGCCGCCGAACGGCTGGCTTCCCACCACTGCGCCGATCTGGTTGCGGTTGACGTAGAAATTGCCGACCCGTGCGCGCGCCTGCACAAACCGCCGGGTTTCCGCGATGCGGCTGTGCAGGCCGAGCGTGAGGCCATATCCTCTGGCGTTGATATCATCGATCACCTGCGCCAATTCTCCCGCGCGGAACCGCGCGACGTGCAGCACCGGCCCGAAATGTTCCCGCGCCAGATCGCGGATCGATCCAAGCTCGACGATGGTCGGGGCAACGAAGCACCCCTTGGCCGTTTCAGGCGGCAGGGTCAGCCGCGTGACCTTGCGTTCGCTCGCCTCGCAGCGCGCGACGTGGCGTTCAAGCCGGGCCTGCGCATCGGGATCGATCACCGGGCCGACATCGGTGGCGATATCCGCCGGATCGCCGATGGTCAGCGCTTCGAACCCGCCGCGGATCATCTCCAGTATCTCGTCGGCAATGTCGTCCTGCAGATACAGCACCCTGAGCGCCGAACAGCGTTGCCCGGCGCTTTGGAATGAACTCGCCAGCACATCGCGCACCACCTGTTCGGGCAATGCCGAACTATCGACGATCATCGCGTTCTGCCCGCCGGTTTCGGCAATCAGGGTCGCGATAGGCCCGTCGCGCGCGGCCAGCGTCCGGTTGATTGCCTGGGCAGTCTCGGTCGACCCGGTGAAGGCGATCCCGGCCAGCCGCGGGTCGGCGGTGATCATCTGGCCGACATCGCCCGCGCCGGGGAGCAATTGCAGCGCCTCTGGCGGGATGCCCGCCTGGTGGCACAGCTTGACCGCGAAGGCAGCGATCAGCGGGGTCTGTTCGGCGGGCTTGGCGATCACGCTGTTGCCCGCCGCCAGCGCCGCCGCCGCCATGCCGATGAAGATCGCCAACGGGAAGTTCCACGGGCTGATCGTGGCAAATACCCCGCGTCCGTGGAGCGAGAGCGTGTTCTCCTCTCCCGTCGGCCCGGGCAGGATCATGGGTTCGGCAAACTGGCGGCGCGCCTCGGCGGCGTAGTAGCGGAGGAAATCGACCGCCTCGCGCAGTTCGAGCACCGAATCCATCAGGGTCTTGCCCGCCTCGCGCTGGCACAGGCTGAGGAATTCCGCGCTGTGCTTCTCGAACAGGTTGGCGGCTTCTTCCAGCAGCACCGCACGCGCCGCGCCGCCCAGCGCGTCCCAGCCGGGCTGGATCGCGGCGGCGCGGGTGAAGGC
>JBGSKN010000194.1:0-9163 GCA_041741215.1 Erythrobacter sp.
CGCCGATGTGCAGGGATGGCTCGACAGCGTTGGTCTGGCAGGCATGGGCGCGCGTTATCCGCATGAACTTTCGGGCGGGCAGCAACAGCGTGCCGCGCTCGCCCGTGCGATGGCGCCGCGACCGCAGGTGCTGTTGATGGATGAACCCTTCGCCAGCGTCGATATCGTGCTGCGCCGCAAACTGCGCCGCGATTGCCGCATCCTGCTGCGCGAGGCGGGGGCGACCGTGGTGCTGGTGACGCATGACCCGGCAGAGGCGCTGGATATTGCCGATCACATCGCGGTGATGGAGGCCGGGCGGATCGTGCAATTCGGCACCCCGCACGATCTCCACCATGCGCCGCAGACCGCAGCGGTCGGCGCGATTTTCAGCGGGGCGCAGATAATCGCGGGTGAGCGGCAGGCAGACAGCCTTGTCACCCCTTTCGGGCCGTGGCCGCTGGAATGCGCGCGGGGCGCGGTGCCGGACATTGGCGCGGCGGATTTGCTGGTGCAGGCGGACCGGCTGGATCTGGTGGCGGATAATGCGGGCTGCGCGGTGCGCGATGTGCACCTGATGGGGCCGGTCACGCGGGTGTTGCTGAGCGGCGCGGGCGGAGCGCCGATCACGGTGGAAACCGCCGCCCCGGTCAGCCCCGATGTGGCCTATCGCATCGTGCCGCAGCCCGGAAGCGTGCGTGCATTCGCGCAGAATTAGGACTTGCCTTGATCAAGTTTATATTGCAAGTCATTCGCAACTTGTAATCGGAAGCCATTCGCCATGAAGAAACTGCTCCTCTCCGCCATCGCCTGCGCCAGCATCGCCGGGCTGTCCGCCTGCGCCGAAACCGAAAACAGCGCGCCGGTGGTGGATAATGGCGAGGTGAACCTCTATTCGTCGCGCCATTACGATACTGATCTGGCGCTGTATGATGATTTTACCAAGCAGACCGGGATCAAGGTCAACCGGATCGAAGCCGATGCCGATGCGCTGATCGAGCGGATTCAGTCCGAAGGCGAATTCAGCCCCGCCGATATCCTCATCACGGTCGATGCAGGGCGGTTGTGGCGCGCTGAGGAAGCGGATGTGCTCGCCCCGGTCACATCGGATGTGCTGGCCGAACGCATCCCTGCGCATCTGCGCCACCCCGATGGCTTGTGGTTCGGCCTGTCGACCCGCGCGCGGATCATCATCTACAACAAGGCAGCAGGCGTGCCCGAAGGCCTTGCCAACTACGCCGATCTGGCCAATCCGGCGTTCAAGGGGGACATCTGCATGCGCTCGTCCTCGAACATCTACAACATCTCGCTGCTCTCCAGCATCATCGCGCATCAAGGCGCGCCCGCTGCCGAGGCCTGGGCCAAGGGCGTGGTCGCCAATTTCAAGCAGGCACCGCAAGGCAATGACACATCCAATATCGAGGCGGTGGCGGCGGGCGAATGCCGGATTTCGCTGGTCAACACCTATTACCTCGCGCGGTTCGCCGGGGGCGATGCTTCGGGCCGGGCGGTTTTCGACAAGCTTGGCGTGATCTTCCCAGACCAGCCGGGCGCTTCGGGAAAAGGGCGGGGCACCCATGTGAACATCAGCGGCGCCGGTGTGGTCAAAACCGCGCCCAATCGTGAAAACGCGGTGAAGTTCCTCGAATACCTTACCTCGCAAAGCGCGCAGCGGTATTTTGCCGATGGCAATAATGAATATCCGGCGGCGGTGGGCCTCAAGGCCAATTCGGCGGTCGAGACGCTTGGGTCGTTCAAACCTGACACGCTCAACGCGGCCGAAATCGGGCGCAATCAGGCGGCGGCGGTGAAGCTGTTCGACCGCGCAGGCTGGAACTGAATCGGGCGCGCGTTTGCGGCGGATCAAGGGCCGCTTTTAGCCCTTATCGCTAAACTGTCTTGAAGGCGGCGCGCTTGTCGTCCATTTGCGCCCGCATTCCGGCCGCGTTTTGTGCGGCGCTGACCTGTATTTGAGATCCGTTTTGAACCAGCCAATAATCGACCGCGACCAGTTCACCGAAAGCGCGGCGCTCTCCATCGAGACGATCACCTACGTCCATCACTGGACCGATTCGCTGTTCACGCTCAAGATGACCCGCCCGCCGAGCTTCCGCTTCCGGTCGGGCGAGTTTGTGATGATCGGGCTGCCGGGTGATAATGGCAAGCCGCTGCTGCGCGCCTATTCGGTCGCCTCGCCCAGCTATGCCGAGGAGCTGGAGTTCCTTTCGATCAAGGTGCAGGACGGCCCGCTGACGTCGCGGCTGCAACACATCAAGGTCGGCGATCCGGTCTATCTCGGCAAGAAGCCGACCGGCACGCTGGTCACCGATGCGCTGCTGCCGGGCAAGCGGTTGTTCATGCTGTCGACCGGCACCGGGCTTGCCCCGTTCATGAGCCTGGTGCGCGACCCCGAAGTCTACGCGATGTTCGAGGAAGTGATCGTGGTGCATTCGGTGCGCAACGTGAATGAACTGGCCTACCGCGAATTGCTCGAAAGCAGGCTCGAAGGCGATCCGCTGCTGGAGGATGAAGACCGCGCACGGATGATCTATGTCCCCACCGTGACGCGCGAACCGTTCCGCACGCAGGGCCGGATTCAGGCGCTGATCGATGATGGCCGCTTGTTTGAACAATCCAGAGGCCCGCAACGTTTCGTGCCCGATGAAGACCGCGTGATGCTGTGCGGCAGCATGGCGATGATAAAAGACCACGCCGCAGATCTGGAAAAGCGCGGCTTTACCGAAGGCAGCAATTCGATGCCCGGCCAGTTCGTGATCGAACGGGCGTTCGTGGGGTAAGGCCTTACCGTCGCCCGGGCCTTGCGCCGGGATGACCTTATGGCTGCGGATTGTGGCGCGTGTTTTCGCATTGCTGCCATTCAGTCACAAACGCGTCACATCGATCGGCCACTCCCCGATGAAACCGGGGCAGGCTGCATATGGATGTCGTCAATATATTCCTGACAAGTGAACTGGGCGAAAGCCTTGAGGATTTCGTCCACGATCATCGCCGCTTTACCTTTGACCGGCTGGGGCCGGAAGGCCCGCGGCGGCTGGTTGAAGGGCCGATGTGGGCGTTTATCGACTGGGTGCTGCCAGACCTCGCGGGGCTGGAGATGTGCCGCCGCCTGCGCGCCGATCCGCGCACGGCCGACGCGCATGTGACAATGGTGCTGGAAGAAGATGATCCCGAAGACCGCCGCCGCGCATTGCGGGCAGGGGCGGATGATTATGTTGTCGGCCCGCTCACCCGCACCGCCGTGCTTGACCGGGTGCTGGCGCTGCAATCGCGAAGCAGCGAACGCAGCGCCACGCGCCGGTTCGAACTGGGCGCGCTGGTGATCGACATGGCGGCGTTGCAGGCGCGCTGGGATGGCGAGCCGATTGTGCTGCGCCCCAATGAATTCCGGCTGCTGCGCTTTTTTGCCGAAAACCCCAACCGGGTGCTGACCCGCGATGATCTGATCAACGGGCTGGGCAAGCGCGAACCGCCGATTGACGAACGCACCGTCGATGTGTGGATCGGGCGGCTGCGGCGCTCGATCAAGGCGGCAGGCGGCGGCAACCCGCTGCGCACCGTGCGATCATTGGGATATGTGTTCGATCTGGGATGATATCCCGCCCCCTGTGATTAGGCAGAGCCAACCGGGCCGCAGGCCCGCAAGGCCGACCAGCCGCCCGCAGCGATGCGACCGACAGGTCGCGTGAGCGAGGAAGCCGCAGCGCGGAGGCGCTGCGGCCTCTATTAAAATTGCGCCTTCACCCCGATGCTGAACGCGGTCCCGACATCGAAAGTATTGATGTCGATCCGGTTGTCACCCAGTTTCTGGAACTCGAAATTGTCGCGCCCGAACAGGTTGCTGACCTTGAAGCTGAGCTCCAGCGGCAATCGGCCCAGTTTCATTTCTGAGCGGGCCACCATATCAACGGTAAGTCCGGGATTTTCCACCACGTCAGGCAATGGCCCGCCGCGCAGGGTCACGCGCTTGCTCGCATAATTGAGCAGCACCGTGAATTGCTGCACCTTGTCGGTATCCTCGATCCCGAAGGACAGGTTGGCGACATGGTCTGACTGGCCCACCAGCGGTGAACCATCGTCAAACAGCAGGCTTGCGTCCTGCCCGACGTTGCCCGGAACCGGGGCAACATCGCCCGGTTTCACCGAGATGCTGGACTGGGTGTAGGTGTAATTGCCAAGGATCAGGAACTGCTTGGTTGCAAACAAGCCCCCCCAATTGTCGAGCGGGATGCCATAGGCAAGGTCAAGTTCCGCGCCGTAGAGTTCAGCCGTGGGCGCGTTGGCAAAACTGGTCAGCAATTCGCCCGAAGCGTTGATCAGGAAATTTTCGATCGGGTTGTCGATTTCCTTGTAGAACCCGGCCAGGCTGACCCGGTCGCGCCCGCCCAGATAATATTCGGCGCGCGCTTCCAGGTTGATCAGTTCGCTGTCCTGCAGGAACGGGTTCCCGCGAAACCGGCGGTTTGATTCGGGATCGAAATAGGTCTGTTCGACCAGCTCGCGGAACTGCGGGCGGGCGATGGTTTTCGATGCCGACAGGCGCAGCTGCAAATCGTCGATCGCCTCCCACGTCACGGTTGCACCGGGCAGGAAGTAATCATTGGCGATATTGGTCGGGGTGGCACCCACCACCGGGTCGGCAAAGACGGTCTGATCCAGCGCCACGGTCTGCGTCGCGTCCTCGTATCGCACGCCCACATCAAGGGTGATGCGATCGGTCGGCACCCAGCGCAGTTGGCCATAGCCGGCATTGACCTCAAGCGCGGCGTCGAACACCGGGAAAGGGGTCTGTTCGGTCAGGCGGACGTTGAAACCGGCCAGCGTCGAACCATTGATGATATCGCCCGGACGGCGCAGTCCTAGCGCGGTGATGGCGTCCTGCTGGGATTCGGGGGGCAGGAAATCGCAGATCGGCCCGCACGAAATCAGCGGCAGGAACTGGCGGCTGGATGAACGGCGATCGGTGTCGGTATAGGCATAGCCGACCGTCGCGGTTAGCGAATCGAACAGGTCATAGGACAGATCGATCCCGGCGAAATACTGATCTTCCTTGAGATCATCGAACGAAACCGACGCGCGATTGGTATCGCCAAGCCGGCCGCCGATATCGAGCAGGAACCTGTCGCCGAACGGATCGCCGGGGTTGTTGCTGCGGACATATTCAAACTCGGCATTGAACGGCGCCTCGCGTTCGGAACGGGCATAGCCGCCGCGCAGATCGACATCGAGCTTGCCGAAGTCCAGTTCTGCCACCACCTGCGTGTCGATCAGCTGGCGTTCGAACCATGCGGTCTGCTGGCGCTGGAAATCGAACCCGCTATCGCCCAGATTGACATTGGTGCGCGTGCCCAGCCGCGCGGTCTTGAGCGTGTCGCGGATATACAGGTTGGTCCAGCGGACCGTGTGTTCGCCAATATCAAGGCCGAAACCCAGGAGTGCGTTCACCAGAATATTATTGTCGGTGATGAAGGTGTTCGACGTTTCGAAGATCTGGGTCAGATCGGCATTGCCAACCTCGCTCAAAACCGAACGGTTGCGCCACTTGTTGCTGATCCCCGCCGTGGCGATCACGCCAAGATAGGTATCGCCGCCCAGTTCAAACGACAGGCCCCCGGTCAGGTTGGCGTTGAAATTAGCCGGCAGGTGGTTGTTTTTCTGCAAGGTCACAAGATTGAGCGGAAACAGCTGCCCGGCGATTGCCCCGCTTTCCTGCGGGGACAGATCGCCCACGCGCTGCCCGCTGTCGAAAAAGGCCTGCAAATTGGACGGAATGTCGCGGTTGCCATTGTCGAAACCAAACGTGTCCAGCCGCGAACCGAAATAGGTCAGCCCGTTTTCGAAGGTTGTTTCGGTATCCCCGCTGGCGCCGATGCTGATGTCGAGAAAGTTCTCGCTCGGGATCGCCTTGGTGGTGAGGTTGATCACCCCGCCGCCGAATTCGCCGGGAAAGTTGGCCGAATAGGTTTTCTGCACCAGCGACGATGAAATGACGTCGGTCGGAAAAATATCGAGCGGGACGACCCGGCTCAGCGGCTCGGGGCTGGGCAGCGGCAAGCCGTTGAGCAGCGCGAGCGAGTATCGATCACCCAACCCGCGCACGAACACGCGTCCGTCACCCACCACCGAAAGGCCGCTTACCCGGCCCAATGCGCCCGCGATGTCGCCAGCGCCGGTGCGGGCGATGTCGGCTTCGGACAGCACGCTCAATACCTGGGTTGAAGCCCGTTCAGGATTGCGGCCGCGCCGCCCGGTAACGATGATGCCGCCGCCGGGAACCGAAACATCGGCTTGATCGAAATCGTCATCACCCTCGGCCTGATCGGCCAGCACATTGTCTTCCGGGGGCGTTGTTTCAGCCGGAACAGACTGAGCGTGAAGAACCGCAGGAAACGTAAGCGACGTGGTTAAGAGCAGCAACCCTGCCAGGCGCGCGCCAGTCGACATAATGCTAGACCCCTTCGTTAATAGGCCTTGGGATATGGCCGGCTGTCATCAACCGGAAAACGAAAGGGGGCGCCCGCCAACGGCCGCGCCCCCCATTTCACGGCGGCCGATCAGCTGAAGACGGGCAGCGTCGTGCAAGTGCCTGTCGAACTGCCGAAATCCTGGATCGACGAATTGCAGGTCCAGTTACGGAACGCATTCAGGTCAGCCGCGGCTGGCACCGCACCGATGGCGGGTCGGGCGGTGAAGATCGCCGCAAGGCCGGTTGCATCGAACGCGGTGACGGCATTTTCGTTGGCACCGTTCACGATCCCGCCAGTCAGCGTGATGGTGAATGCCAGATTGGCATTGGTGCCCGCCGTCACACCTGCCAGCACTTCGGCATCGGTGGTTTCGTTGGCACCCCCTGAACGATCACCACGCGCCTGACGGGTGGTGCCGCCATCACAGACGACCGAGTTGAGCCCGAGCAGCGCGTCGAGCGTTTCCTGCTCGTCGATGCGCAAGCAGAAGGCCCCGTCACCATCAACCTTGTCCATCACCCCGTTGGTGAGGCTGAGCGCCGCACCGCCGCGCGCACGAACCATCTGCGGCGATGCGCTTGAACGCTGGACAAAGGTGAAGCTGTTGACCTGCATCTTCGTCCTTGGGCGCGAGGTGATCGGCAGCGATGCGCTGTTGGGCGAATCGAGTTCAATCATCGCATCGCCGGTGCTGGCGCGCTGCACCGCCACGACGTTTTGAAGGTTCGCCTGCGCGCCGGTATCGACGTCGAGCGAATCGTCCGATGCGCCGATCACGGCAATATTGGTGACGTTGACCGTGCCGCCGAAGAATTCGACGCCATCATCCGAGCTGTTGAACGACATCAGGTTTCTGATCGTGGTGCCCGAACCAATGCCGCCTGTGGTGAGCGACTGGAGTTCGTTGCCCGGCGCAAGTTCAAAGCCGGAAAAGCGGATCTGGTTGAAGGTGAACGAACCCGAACTGTCGGCGCTGTTCGACCCGCCATAGGGCGTTGCCACGGCGGTGCCTTCAAGCTGCTGTTCGCATTGCGGGTTGGCATTCGGCGCGGCATCGGTGTTGAACACGCCGGTGTTGCAATCCGAAACCGGCGCACGGCCAAGCAGCACGACGCCGCCCCACTGTTGCTGGCTGTTATCATTGGTCAGGCCGATCACATTGTCGCGGCTGGTCCAGATGATCGGGCGATCAGCCGTGCCGTTTGACTGGATCGCATTGCCGCGATTGACCACGAAGAACGAATTGGCCTGCGCAAACAGGATCACGCCGGGTTCGATCGACAGGGTGACAGCGGTTCCGGTGCTGCTGAAGCCGCGATCAACGCCGACGTTCACGCGGTCCTGAATCTGATAGAGCAGACCGCTGATGAATGGCAGGCGGTCATTGGTGGTGAATGTTTCGGGCAGGCGGCACACGCGATAGGTGCCGGTCGGGCCGCTGATGGTGCCCGCGTCGGTCAGGCCGCCGGTCGACGCGATCGTCGGACAGCCAGCCGCCGGGGTGACGAGCGACTGCGTGGGAGTCGGTGTCGGGGACGGGGTTGGCGTTGGAGCCGGCGTCGGGTTGTTAATGATGATGTCGCCACTGGTGCCGGGCGAGACGATTTCATCCGCGCCGCAGCCAGCCAGCGCAATCAGGCTGCAACCCAGAACGAAAGTGCGTTGAATATTTTTCACAGCGAGCGGTCCCCTAAATGGCCGAGAAACGAATCAAGCGCGACGAACAATGTGCGCCGGATGCTCGCTAGGGTTGCTGCGTGACAGAATTCTTGCAGCATTACAGCAATGTGGCAGTTGCGTAATTATGACCGAAGAAAGACAAATGTGACAAAAATGAACGGCGCGGCGACGATGGCGACGCGCGTCAAATTCACATTAATATTGCATGAAATCAGCTCGCTAACGAACTGCATTACAGAAATATTACAATGTTTCAGTTTTGTTGCATCCTTCATCGATCCGGGTCATCATGCTGGCAGTTGAAAAGGATCAGAGGGAGCTTCGCCCATGTCCATTACCGCCTTCGCCATTGCGCTGATCGCCGCCGCGCCGCTGGCCGACCCGTCTGCGGCGCAATTGCAGTCGCCCGTTGCATCAGGTGAACTCGCCGCGCAGCCCCTGTCTGCCGGGCGCGTGGATCAGGCGCTGGTGATGCTGGAAAAAGCCAGCGCGGCCAATCCGGATGATCCTGCGGTGCTGATCAACCTCGGGATCGCCTATGCCCAGGCCGGAAACGAGGCGCGGGCCCGCAGCGCGTTTGAAGCGGCGATCGCGAGCCGTGAGGTGATCGAGCTTGATACCGCCGATGGCAGCGCAACCGATTCGCGGCGGCTGGCACGCAAGGCGATCAGGATGCTCGAACGCGGCGAGTTTCGCCCGGCCAGCACGCGCGGCGAACAACTGACCTATCGCGAATAAGTGGCAGGCGGCCGAAGGGTCGCACCAAGGCAAAACGTGCGGGCGGGCTGCTTATGGCGGCGCGCCCGTTTTGCTGCGGCATGACCCGGCATATCCGCCGCTGAAGCGAGGCTGTCACCTGACTGTCATTTAGATTAGACAAAGGGAGCATTCTGGAGGGCCGGGACATGATTCTCGCCGCGGTTAGCCGCGTCACGATTGCTGCCACGCTGCTCTGTCTCGCGACCGGGGCGCGCGCGGACGTGCTCGAACTTGGCGCTGATGGCGCGCGCTGGGTCGCC
>JBGSKN010000195.1:0-5349 GCA_041741215.1 Erythrobacter sp.
TAGCCGACGAACACCACCGGCACGCCCGTGCCCGGCCCGCTGGCGGCGAGCGCGCGGCGTCGTCTGGTGAACACGGCGGCGTCGGTTTCCGGCACGATCACGCTGCTGCGCCCCTGCGTCAGGGTAAGGCTGCCGGTCAACGGACGGGAAGACACCAGATCGACCGGCATCCGCCAGTATGAACCTGGATCATTGGTGCCCGATACCAGCCCCGCTTCACCCATGCGTTGTTCAAGATAGGCGAGCGTCTTGTCCTCGCCCGGCGTCCCCGGCTTGCGTCCGCCGAAATCATCGCTCGCCAGCACCGCGATATCAGCGCGCAGCCGTTGTTCGATAGCGGCGCGTTCGGCCACCGGCGAAATCGCAATTGGCACGCGCGCGCAGGCGGTCAGCGTCAGACTGATCAGAACCGTCAGCAAAATCCGGGCGCGCGCGCCGGTCATCCGGCGGTCCATCCCCCGTCGATGCTGTAATTCGCACCGGTAATATTGCGCGCTTCGTCGCGGCACAGGAACAGGGCCAGCGCGGCGACATCTTCGGGCTGAACGAAGCTTTTGGTCGGCTGTTTGGCCAGCAACACATCATTGATGACCTGTTCGCGCGTCATCCCGCGCGCAGCCATCGTGTCGGGGATCTGGCCTTCGACCAGCGGCGTCCAGACATAGCCGGGGCTGATGCAATTGGCGGTGATGCCGTGGGCGGCCAGTTCCAGCGCGACGCTTTTGGTAAAGCCCGCCACCGCGTGTTTGGCTGCGACATAGGCACTTTTGAACGGCGAGGCGGTGAGCGAATGGGCGCTGGCGGTCGCGATGATCCGGCCCCATCCTTTCGCCTTCATCCCCGGCACCGCAAGGCGCGTGGTGTGGAACGCTGCCGAAAGGTTCAGCGCGATGATCGCATCCCATTTTTCGGGCGGGAAATCCTCAACCGGGGCGACGTGCTGCATCCCGGCATTATTGACCAGAATATCAACCGGGCCGACATCCGCCATCATCTGCGCGATGGCATCGGGATCAAGCAGGTTCGCGCCATTATAGGTCGCGCCCAGTTCTTCGCACAGGAGCGATATTTCATCCCCGTCGCCCAACCCGTTGAGGATCACGCTGGCCCCCTCCGCCGCCAGCGCGCGCGCAATCGCCAGCCCGATGCCGGAGGTGGAGCCTGTAACAAGTGCGCGTTTGCCGGAAAGGAACATGGGATGCCTCGGATTGGATCACGGCAGGAAATGCCGCGAAGTTCTTTTTTGCGAGCAGCGTTCCCCCTGTCCAGCAATAACACCACGGTTTGCCTGGATTGGCTGTCCGCCACATTTCTGATCGCAAGGGAGCCTGTATGAAACTCAAACGATTCAATCCAGCCAATATCTGCGTGCGCGGCGGGGCCAGCTTCCCCGGCGGCAGCGGGTCCACCCGGAAAGCTTCACCCACGGCACCAGCACGCAGCCGATGCAATGGCTGAAACGCGGGCTGCAATCTGGTGACGAGGGCCATTGCAGCACTTTCGCGTATTTGCAGGGCCAAATGCGAAGCGGCCCGACCTGCGAAGGCCGAGCCGCGTTATTGCTGACCGGTGTTTCCTGAAATCAGCCGCCGGTTTTCCAATCAGCAATCGCTTCATCCAGCGCCTTCAGTACTTCGGCACGAATTTCGCTGTCCATGTCCTTGTTCACGGCGATTTCCGCACGCGCTTTCTTCAGCCCGGCGAGAGCGTTGGCCATGACTGCGGTATGGCATTGTCCCGGCCCGGACTGGCCTTCCTTGCAGTCCGTGGTGAATTTGGTGATTTCGCCCTTTTCGTTCTTGAAGATCATCATTTCCTTGCGGGCTTCGGCCAGATCATGCTTCATTTCAGCCATCGACTCGCGAACTTCCCGCCGCATTTCTGCGCGTTCCTCGGCAGACATGCCTTCGCCGCCGATCCGGTCTTCTTTATGGGTCCAGGTCAACTTCTTCGGATCGCCCGCGGCATCCGCCGGACCATGACCACTGAAGATCAACATCCGCTTGTTCGGCCTGTCTCCCGGCGCTGCGGCGGCTCCATCCTTGCTGCGCATCACGATCACCCGGCGCGCTTCACCAGACCCATCTTCCGTCGCTTCGATATCGTCGAATACCGTTTCGAATTCGCCCTTCGCGACCATTTCTTCAGCCGATGGCGGAAGCGGCGGTGCCGGCGGCTGTGGCGGCTGTGGCGGCTGCGGTGCGGCTGGCGGAGTTGACGGGGCGGACGGAACTGACGGCGCCGACGAATTGATCGATTCCGCAAAGGAAATCGTCGCAGTCAGCGGCAGTGCCAGCAGGCTGGCACCGATCAGGGCGCGTCCGGCAAGGCGGCGGCGGGGGGAAATGTCGGTCATGGAAATACTCCTCAAACGGTGGATAATGCTTTTTTCTCCGAGCACCGGGCACGCCATCGGGGCGGCCAACGCAAAGCGCGGACTGGCGGCGAAACTGGCGATCGTTTCGGCATAGGTGGCTTTTTCCTCTGCGCTGCGCCGGGCAATCACGCGGGCATCGCAAGCAGCCTCCTGATCGCGCCGCATCGCGCGCCAGCCCAGCCAGCCGAGCGGGTTGAACCAATGCAGCGCAAACAGCGGCTGTGCGACCATATTGACCAGCAGATCGCCGCCGGAATGGTGCGCCAGTTCATGCGCCAGAGCAAAATCGCGCTGCTCGCGCTTATGCAGCGCCATAAAGCCCGGCGGCAGGGCAACCACCTTGTCCGTCACGCCAAAGGCCAGCGGCGCTGCGGCCTGCGGGGTTTCCACCAGCCTGACCCTGCCCGCCTGCCCAATCGACACCGCATCCGCCAGCAAGGCGCGGCGCATCCTGAAATAGCCGTAAAATCGCACCGCCAGAAATATCGCCGCGCCAAGCAGCCAGATCGCCAGCGATATCCCAGCCCATGCGAACGGTTCCGGGGCGATGGCGGCGACTTGCCGGGCGGGAATGCTCGCCAGATCGGCGGCGTTGGCCGTATATCCTGCATAATGCGTAATCGGCTGGGGCGGCGCAGAGGCCGCAGGGGCCAGCCAAGCGGGCAGCACCAGCGGCGGCATGATCAGGCGCAGGAAAGGCAGCGTCCACAGGGCATAGGCCGCCTTCGGCCCGAAATAGCGCCCCACGGGGCGGCGCAGAAACAGCACCAGGCCGATCAGCAGACCGGTCCAGAGCAGCGTTTCAATGAGCCATTGGGTCATTTGCGCAGCTCCTTCAGCAGAGCTTCCATTTCGGCCAGATCATCCTGGGTCAGTGCCTCTGCCTCGGCCAACTGCGCGAACAGAGGCGCGGCACGGCCGCCGAACAGCCGGTCCACCAGACGGCGCGATTCGGCCCCGGTATAATCGGATTTTTCCAGCAAAGGAGTGTACAGGAACCGCCGCCCGTCCGGCGCGGTCGCGACCGCATTCTTGGCCACCAGGCGGGACAGCAGGGTCTTGACCGTGGCCAGGCTCCAGTCCCGGCGGGAACAGACTTCCTGACAAATTTCGAGCGCGGTCTGCGGGCTGCGTTCCCACAGCGATTCCATCACCGCATGTTCGGCATCGCTGATCCGCTCCGCCCCACCATTCTTGATCTGGTCACTCGCAGCAGGCATAAAGCGCCCTCCCCGGCATCATGGATTCACACAATGTGATTACATCTGTAGATGTCATGACTACAGATGTAAACTGAATGCCGGGTGAATATGCGCGATGCCTTCAGGCAGAGGCTGCCCGTAACCAAAAAGGCCAGCGCAATCGCCAGACCGATGCCAGAGGCTGAGCCGGTAATCAGTGCACGCTTTTCCTTGAGCATTCACCGCATCTCCTGCACGTTCGGGCTATAGAGGCTCGCTTTTGCCGCGCGAAAAGCGGCTGTCCAGCAAGTTGCTTGATACCTGGCGAGATGGGGGGATTCCGGATGCGATTAGGCCCGTTTGACACTTCGCGGATCAATGTTCGCTCCAGCAGCGCGCGCGGCGGCGGCGGGGTCGGCCGTGCGGGCGGGATCGGCTGCGGCACATTGGTGATTGCCCTGATCGGCGCGGTCGCATTCGGGCTTGATCCCATGCAGACCATCGGCTTGGTTGAAGGCATGCAGCAGCAGGCAGGCCCGGTGCAAAACGGCGGCGGCAGCGACCTTAGCGAAGCTGAAGTCTGCACCTCCAGCGCCTATGCAACCGAAGCCTGCAACGCGCTCACCAGCCTCAACACCACGTGGGAAGCAGTGGCGGGCCGCGCCGGGATCCCGTTTGAACAGCCGTTCCTCGATCTCTACCGCGATGGCCGGGTGACAACCGATGGCTGCGGCAGCGCAACATCGGCGGCGGGGCCGTTCTACTGCCCGGCGGACAAAGGTATCTATATCGACACCAGCTTTTACGATCAACTGGCCCAAATGTCGGGCACCGGCGGCGATTTTGCGCGGCTGTATGTGATCGCGCATGAATATGGCCACCACATCCAGACCATCACCGGGCTTTCCCCGCAGGTGCGGTCTGCCCAGCAACGCAATCCCTCGCAGGCCAATCAATTGCAGGTAGCAATGGAACTGCAGGCCGATTGCTATGCCGGAATGTGGGCGGGCCGCAATCGCAACCTGATCGAACCGGGCGATCTGGAAGAAGGGCTAAAAGCCGCCAGCGCAATCGGAGATGATACCTTGATGCGCAATGCTGGCGCGCGCATAAATCCCGAAAGCTTCACCCACGGCACCAGCCGTCAGCGGATGGAAGCCCTCAGATCAGGATTGGAAAGCCGCAATGATAATGCCTGCGATGCCTTTTTCGAAGCGGGTTAAGCGCCCGAACCGGCTGATCGCGCTGGCCGCATCCGGCCTGATAATGGCCCCCGCGGCGGCGCAGGTCGTGCCCGAACCTGACACCGCCGAAGTCGCCAAAACCCCCTTGCGCGATTTCAATATCGACGCGCGAGACATCCCCAAAGTGCTGCTCATTGCCGAACGCGATCCCTACGCCGCCGCCGGGCTTGCAAGCTGCGATGCGATGGTCACTGAAATCGCCGCTCTGGATCAGGTGCTCGGCGCGGATTACGATATCGCCGTGGATGATGGCAAAGGCGGCCTCAACAAAGGGCGCATCGGACAAAGCGTGGTCGGATCGATCATCCCGTTGCGCGGCATAGTGCGCGAGGTATCGGGCGCAGCAGACAGCGAACGCGCGCTGCGCGCCGCCTATACCGCAGGCATGGTCCGGCGCGCGTTCCTCAAAGGCTGGGGCCTGGGGCGCGGCTGTGACTATCCGGCGCGGCCCAAGGGTGACGCAGGGGGCGGGTAATAGCCGGACGGAGGGTGGCCGGACAACGCGAGAACGAACCCTGCGCACCCCCACCCCCAACCCCTCCCCAAG
>JBGSKN010000196.1:0-2817 GCA_041741215.1 Erythrobacter sp.
CCCGGCGCGGATCAGGCAGCCGCCCGGCAAGCGCCGCCAGCGCCGCGCCCGCCTGCGGCCCCGACACCCGGATCATGCCGATGGCCGAAGGCGGTGCGCCACTCGACAGCGCAAAGATGGTCGAAACGTCGTTCATCCAGGCAAGGCTATTCGGAGCCTTTCGGCCTCGCATCACTGCCCCGCGACGCGGCCTTCATACCGCTTTCGACAAAGCTCTGAAACATCTTCAACCCGACCTGCCCCATTGGCGCGAGTGCGCTGGCATATTCCTGCAATTGCGCGGGGTTTGACACCCCCTTCATCGCCTTGGTGATATTATCGACATAGGCATTATTTGCCGCGCTGACATCGGGCAGACCCAAAAAGCTGCGCGCTTCTTCGGGTGAACATTCGATTTCAACATTGATCTTCATGGGGTCGCGTCTCCTCTGCCGATCCTCCCCCTTCATTTGGGCTTGGCAAGCGGGCAACGCAATAGATAGGGTTGCCGCCAGACCTGAACCAGAGAGAGAGAGACCGCCATGACCTTGAACACCAGCATCCCGGCGGCAGACGGGTTTGTTCCACGTGAAACACAGGCGGCGATGCATGAAGGCCTCGCCCGCTGGCATGGCTATATTGACGGTGGGAGCGACCCTGCCGCGTTATCGACGCTGCTGGCGGATGATGCGGTGTTCCATTCCCCGGTGGTCCACACCCCGCAGGTGGGCAAGCCGATTGTCATGGCCTATCTGCTGGCTGCTTCAAAGGTGCTGGGAAATGACGCTTTCCACTATGTCCGCGAACTGGTCGACGGGGACGAGATGATGCTCGAATTCGTCACCGAACTGGACGGGGTCAGCATCAACGGGGTCGATATCATCCGCTTCAATGATGAAGGGAAAATTAGCGATTTCAAGGTGATGGTGAGGCCGTTGAAGGCGATCAACGCGGTCTGGGAGACGATGGCAGCGCAGTTGGCGGCGGCGAAGGGTTAGGGCGCGGGAAGCCCATTCCGCTTCACCACGCGCCAAACACCCCCGCCGCGCCGTTACTGGTTCATCGTGTCGAAGAAATCGTCGTTGGTCTTGGAATCCTTCATCTTGTCGAGCAGGAATTCCATCGCATCGACCGTGCCCATCTGCATCAGGATGCGGCGCAGTACCCACATTTTGGACATCTTGTCCTTGTCGACCAGCAGTTCTTCCTTGCGGGTGCCGGATTTGCCGACATCCAGCGCCGGGAAGATGCGCTTGTCCGAAACCTTGCGGTCGAGCACGATTTCGCTGTTGCCGGTGCCCTTGAACTCTTCAAAGATCACTTCGTCCATCCGGCTGCCCGTATCGATCAGCGCAGTGGCGATGATCGACAGGCTGCCGCCTTCCTCGATATTGCGCGCCGCGCCAAAGAACCGCTTGGGCCGTTGCAATGCGTTGGCATCCACGCCCCCGGTCAGCACCTTGCCCGATGATGGCACCACGGTGTTGTAAGCCCGGCCCAGACGCGTGATCGAATCGAGCAGGATCACCACATCATGCTTGTGTTCGACCAGCCGCTTGGCCTTTTCGATAACCATTTCAGCAACCTGCACATGACGATTGGCAGGTTCATCGAAGGTTGAGGAAATCACCTCGCCCTTCACGCTGCGCTGCATGTCGGTGACTTCTTCGGGCCGTTCATCGACGAGCAGCACGATCAGGAACACTTCGGGGTGGTTATCGGTAATCGCCTTGGCGATGTTCTGCAGCAGCACGGTTTTACCGGTGCGCGGCGGGGCGACGATCAGCGCGCGCTGCCCCTTGCCCTGCGGCGCGACAATGTCGATCACCCGCGCGCTCTTGTCCTTGACCGTCGGATCAAGGCTGTCGAGCGTCAGTTTCTGTTCGGGGTAAAGCGGGGTGAGGTTATCGAAATTGGTGCGCAGGCGCACCGCATCGGGATCGTCGAAATTGACCTTGGCAAGGCTGGTGAGCGCAAAATAACGTTCACCGTCGCGCGGCGCGCGGATTTCGCCTTCGACTGTGTCACCGGTGCGCAGGCCCCATTTGCGCACCTGATTGGGCGAGACGTAAATATCATCCGGCCCGGCAAGGTAATTGGCCTCGGGCGAGCGCAGGAAGCCGAAACCGTCCTGCAGCACCTCGATCGTGCCGATCCCCATGATCTTTTCGTCATATTCCTCATCCTCGGCCAATTCGCGCAGGATGCTGAAAAGCAGATCCTGACGGCGCATGGTCGAGGCGCCTTCAACGCCCAGTTCTTCGGCCATCGCGACCAGTTCGGCCGGGGTCTTTCGCTTGAGGTCTTTGAGATGCATCGTATTTTTTATCCGAAAGCAGGAGTGGCCGGATGGTCAGTACCCCCGCAGGCGGAGGCGTCTTGCTGGGTTGCCGGAAAGGCTGGCAAGACTGGGCTTGGAGAAAGCAGACCTGATGGAGCGGTGATGCCCCGATACCCGGTTGGGTGGTCACGAAATAGGGGCCGCGGCGCGCAAGGTCAATCGCCGATTGCGCGCCTGCGCCGATAAGCTCAGAACGGCTTGAGGTAAACCAGCACAGCGATCAGCACCAGCAGTAGTCCGGGCACTTCACCGATCAGACGCAGGCGGGCTTCGGTCAGCGGGCGCTGCCCAAGCGCCATCATCCTGGTCTGCCCCACCAGCCAGCCGTGATAGCCAGTCAGCAACAAGACCAGCAGCAGCTTGGCGTGGAGCCACCCGAACGCGAAATGACCGCCAGCATAAGCGAGGCTCAGCCCTAGCACCCATACGATGATCAGACTGGGGGTGAGGATGATGCTCCGCAGCTTGCCCATCCGCACCGCCCACTTGGCCTCGCC
>JBGSKN010000197.1:0-3320 GCA_041741215.1 Erythrobacter sp.
CGGCAGCGCGATCGGCGCGCGCCCAGAAGCTCCCGGCCAGCTTGCCAGCCACTATGCGCCGGGAAAACCGCTGCGGTTGAACGCGCTGACGGCGGAGGCGGATGAGTTTCTGATCGGATTCGGCGCGGTGCAGGGTGACTGCACGCTGTCAGCGGGCGGTGACGTCAACGAAGCGGCGACGCGGCTCTATGCCTGCCTTCACCAAGCTGCCCGCGCGCCCCAACCGCGCATCGCGGTCGCTCGGGTGCCCGAACAGGGCGTTGGCCGCGCGATCAACGATCGCTTGCGCAGGGCGGCGGCTTAGTCGTCCTTAGGCTCGACCGGAATCCCCGGCATCAACGCCTTCATCTCGGCGCGGATTGCCTGCGCCTTGTCACAGGCCGCATCACTGCCATCACCGCAGCGTTCCATCTGCCTGTCGTAATCGCGTTCAAGCGCGCCCAGCCGTTCTTCGCGCTTGCGGATTTCGCGCCCACGCTTCTCATCCGCTTCGGACTGGCTCTCGGTCGCGGCATCGACCCCCGCGCTGGCTGCCTTTACCGGCAGGGTGACAACGTCGACCGCCGCGCGGGCGAGGCACCCCTGCAAGGCAAGGGCAGCTAGAATCAGGCCAAGGAGGGCGGGTGCGCGCATGCATGCATAATGTCACCCGCGCCTTGCCCGAATGCAAATGCTATTCTGCGGGCTTTGGCGCAATTGGGGCAGTCGGAGCGGTGGGCGCGACCGGCTCGCCCGTGACCGCCGGCGATGCGGTTGCTGCCGGGATGGTTGCAGTTGCACCTCCACTGGTCGGCGTGCAGGTCAGCGTGCCCGATCCGAACGCGTTGATGGTGCATTTGGCGTTGCCAGTAACCCTCACATCGCCCGCGCCGGCAATATCCGCCTCAACCTCGCCATCGGACGCAAAGGCGACATCGCCGCTGCCACCGATCGCGATTTCGGCGCTATCAGCCTTCAATCCGCCGAGTTCGACATCGCCGCTGCCGCCGATATTGACCTCAAGCCGCTTGGCCGTGCCTGCGCCGCGCACCGTGCCACTTCCGCCGATATTCACGCCGAGCTTGTCCGCCGCGATTTTGGTGAAAGAAACCGTGCCTGATCCGCCGATCGAGATGTCTGCCGTGCTGGCAAGCGATTGCGCTTGCACCGTTCCGCTGCCCGCGATCACCACTTCGCTGGGCGGGGGCATGGTGATGCGGATGGTGGCGGTCTGATTGCCGCGCCACCCATCTGTGCGGGTGATGCCGATCACTTCGGAATCGCGCACAAAGCGCAGGCTGTCGGTGTCCGCGCCTTCCACCTTGAGCGCGAAGACATCGCCTTCAGTCAGGATCACGGTGTCGCCCGATGACAGCACCAGCTCGCTGGGCGCGGGGCCGGCGATTTCGACCTCGGAGAGCGGCACGCCTTCCTTGCCATTGATCGAAACATCTGCGCCATCGCACCCCGCCAATGGTGCGGCGAGCGCCAGCACAGCAAGCGGGGCCGTGGATTTGATGAGGGGGTGGATCATGCTTTGCTCTCCCGTCAGGCCAAATAGCGTATTACCTCTATAATACACCATTACGCAGCCTTCAAGCGCTTTCCTTGCGCGCCCGTTCCAACCCCGATCTCCAGCGCCGCGCCGCTTGCGCTGTTACCAAACAAAAAGGGCCGCCCCGGCGGGGGCAGCCCTTGATGTTCGCGTGTCGCGGAAAAAGCCTCAGGCTTCTTCGGCGCTTTCGTAATATTGCGGGGCGTGTTCGCGCAGCACGTCGAGGATCTTGTTGAGCGCGGCCGGTTCATCGGTTTCTTCCATCGCGGCGAGTTCACGCGCGAGGCGGCTGGAGGCGGCCTCGAAAATCTGGCGTTCCGAATAGGATTGCTCGGGCTGATCTTCGGGGCGGAACAGATCGCGGGTCACTTCGGCAATCGACACCAGGTCGCCCGAATTGATCTTGGCTTCGTATTCCTGCGCACGGCGCGACCACATGGTGCGCTTGACCTTGGGCTTGCCCTTGAGCGTTTCCATCGCCTGATGCAAAGTCTTGTCCGACGACAGCTTGCGCATTCCGATCGCTTCGACCTTGCCCACCGGCACGCGGAGCGTCATGCGTTCCTTTTCAAACCGCAGGACATAAAGTTCGAGCTGCATTCCGGCGATTTCCTCGCTCTGCAATTCGATCACACGGCCAACGCCGTGCTTGGGGTAAACAACATAATCGCCGACCGTGAATGCGTTTGCGGTGCTTGCCATGCAAGTTCCTTTCTGTGGGCCGTTGTGCCAGCGGGAGAGCGGAGCAATCATCCCGGCGGCGCGGCCTCGTGATGAGGTCAAACGCCGGGAACGGATTGTCCGGTTTGGGGGGTGCTGGTGTCGGGCCTTCCTGGTTTTTCGCCTGCGCCGGCAATCAGCCTTGCGCGGTCCGCTTATTATATAACACACTTGCAACAAAATTGCGAGTCGGGGATTGCGGGCGGCTGCGCGGCTTTGCGCAAACGCAGGCTGGCAGCAAAATCAATCGCCTTCGCCAGGCTCGGCGCTGAAATATTTTTCAAACTTGCCCTTTTCACCCTTGTGCGCGTCGGCCTCTTCGGGCGGAGCTTTCTGGCCGGTGATATTGGGCCATTCGGCAGAATATTTGGTGTTCAGTTCCAGCCACTTTTCCAGCCCGTCTTCGGTATCGGGCAGAATCGCCTCGGCCGGGCATTCGGGTTCGCACACCCCGCAATCGATGCATTCGCTGGGGTTGATCACCAGCATATTTTCGCCTTCGTAGAAGCAATCCACCGGGCACACTTCCACACAATCGGTGTATTTGCACTTGATGCAGTCTTCGGTGACGACGTAAGTCATTGCGGGTCTTTCAAAAACGGTGTTCGGGTTGGTCAGGCGGGTTGTCCGCCGCAAGCGGCGACGCTGCTATGGGCATTTGCCCTTTACGGCCAAGTTCGCCCCGGTCAACCTCACGATAATGAGAACGCGCCAGCACCGGCGGGCCGCGCCGGTCGGGGATCGACAGCAATTCGATCACCTGCACCTTGTCGCCCAGCGCGATGGTCAGCACATCACCAATATGCGCCTGCTGTGCGCCGCGCAGCACATGTTTTCTGTTGCAGCGCAAAGCGCAGGTCTCGATCAAGGCCTGCGCGGCGGAGCGGGTGCGGGCGAAGCGGAGATAGACGAGCAGCCGGTCGATACGGATCGAGCCGGACGCAGGCGCTTCTTCCGCCATCACCGCTTGAGCAGATCCGCCAGCTTGTCAAACGCGCCGCCTGCGCGCGCCGGGCCGGTGTCGCCAGAAGCTCCGGGCGCAGCTCTGGGCGCAGCTCTGGGCGCG
>JBGSKN010000198.1:0-2621 GCA_041741215.1 Erythrobacter sp.
GGCGGCGAGCCGGTGGCCGATTTGCGGGTGCGCCACGCGGCGCTCATCGGGATCGATATCGACCCGGCGATTGCACCCGCAATGATCGACGAGTTTCCCGTCCTGTTCGTCGCCGCCGCGCTTGCCAGCGGCACCACCCGCACGACGGGTCTCGATGAACTGCGGGTCAAGTAAAGCGACCGCATCGCCGCGATGGCCGCCGCGCTGACGCTGGCAGGCGCGCGGGTGGAAGAGTATGATGACGGCCTCACCATCCACGGCAGCGGCGGGGAACCGCTCCCCGGTACACCGCAAGGCGCGCAGGTCGCCACCCGGCTCGATCACCGTATCGCGATGAGCATGGCGGTTGCGGGCCTCGTCAGCCGCGACGGGGTGAACGTGGACGATACCAGCCCGATCAACACCAGCTTTCCCACATTCATGGGCCTGCTGGATGAGGCCGCGCGATAATGGTTTTCCTCCTTCGTCATGCTGAACTTGTTTCAGCATCCATTGATCGTTCAGGCGGTGTGCAAGCCGGAAAATGGGCCCTGAAACAAGTTCAGGGTGACGGGATGAATTGGGGTGATCGGGCATGACCGCGCCGTTCGACTGGGCGAGCATGGTGGGCCTTGCCGGAACCATCTGCATCATCGGGGCTTACGCCTATCTGACGCTGGCCAAGACGACCAATCCGTTCATTCTCCACGGCACCAACCTTGCGGGCGCGGGCCTGCTGACGGTTTCGCTGCTGGTGCACACCAACTGGGCGAGCCTGGTGCTCGAAGGGTTCTGGGCTGCGATTGCGATTTTCGGGCTGGTGCGCGCCGCTCTCACGCACCGCGCGCAATCATTGGAGCAGGTGCCATGATCATCGCCGTCGATGGCCCCACAGCCTCCGGCAAAGGCACCATCGCCAGGGCGCTCGCGGCCCATTTCGGCCTGCCGCATCTCGATACCGGGCTGCTCTACCGCGCGGTCGGGCGACAGGTTGCGCTGAACGACGGCGATCCTGACGATGCCGAAGATGCGCTCGCCGCCTGCACCTTTGCCGACGACCTGCTCGATGATGACATCCTGCGTTCCGAACAGGTCGGCGGGTTGGCGAGCCGCGCTTCGATCCATCCAGCGGTGCGCCGCGCGCTTTATGACCGCCAGCGTGTTTTCGCACTGCAACCGGGCGGCGCGGTGCTTGATGGGCGCGATATCGGCACCGTGATCGCGCCCGAAGCAGAGGTGAAGCTGTTCATCACGGCGAGCGTGCACGAGCGCGCCCGGCGGCGCTGGCTCGAAATGACAGGGCGCGAAATCAACCTTCCGCTGGCGGAGATCGAACGCGACATCGCCGCCCGCGATGCGCGCGACATGGGCCGTGCCGACGCCCCGCTCAAACCCGCGCCCGATGCGCTGGTGATCGACACCACCCATTTGGGCCGCGAACAGGCGGTTGAAGCGGTGCTCGACGCGGTGCGCACACGCCTCGGCTGACCGCCCGCCTCCGCCTGCCCCAATTTCCTTGCATTTTGCGCATTCCTCGCCTAGGCGCGCGGCCGTTCTCGCAATCATTATCGGTTGAAGAACCTTCGCGCACGGCATCCGGCCGCGCGGAGAAGTCGGCCTCTTGCCCTGCCAGCCCGCGCAATGGTGCACGGGAAGCAGTTTAAGACCCCGGAAAAACCGGTGGCCGGTAGCACAATGAATAAACAGGACTGACCTGACCTATGGCAACCCAAATGCCCACCCGCGCCGATTTCGAGGCGATGCTTAATGAACAACTCGGCGGTGCCGGCGAAGACGGCTTTGAAGGCCGCGTCGTCATGGGCACCGTTACCGCGATCGAAAACGGCTTTGCCGTGATCGACGTCGGCCTCAAAAGCGAAGGCCGCATCTCTCTCAAGGAATTTTCGCGCGGCGATGACGACCACGGCCTGACCGTTGGCGGCGAAGTCGAAGTGTTCGTCGACCGCGTCGAGAACGCCGACGGCGAAGCCATGTTGAGCCGTGACCGCGCCCGCCGCGAAGCCGCATGGGACAAGCTGGAAAGCGAATTTGGCGAAGGTAAGCGCGTCGAAGGCCGCATCTTTGGCCGGGTCAAGGGCGGCTTCACCGTCGATCTTGATGGCGCAGTGGCGTTCCTGCCCGGCAGCCAGGTCGATATCCGCCCGGTGCGCGATGTGCAGCCGCTGATGGACATGCCGCAGCCGTTCCAGATCCTCAAGATGGATCGCCGCCGCGGCAATATCGTCGTTTCGCGCCGCGCGGTGCTCGAAGAAACCCGCGCCGAACAGCGCAGCGAGTTGATCAACGACCTCGTCGAAGGCCAGATCATCGACGGCGTAGTCAAGAACATCACCGATTACGGTGCGTTCGTTGATCTGGGCGGTATCGACGGCCTGCTGCACGTCACCGACATGAGCTACAAGCGCGTCAACCACCCCAGCGAAGTCATCAATATCGGTGACACCGTGAAGGTGCAGATCGTGCGCATCAACGCCGATACCCAGCGCATCAGCCTCGGCATGAAGCAGCTCGCAGCCGACCCCTGGCAGGGCATCGAGGCGAAGTATCCAGTCGCCGGCCGCTTCAAGGGCACGGTCACGAACATCGCCGACTACGGCGCCTTCGTGGAGCTGGAGCCGGGC
>JBGSKN010000199.1:0-14659 GCA_041741215.1 Erythrobacter sp.
TTGACCGCATGGCTGTATTATGGCACTGATGCACCTCGCAAAGGGACACTGCACCACATGAACCCCAGCCGCCCCAACCCCAACCGGCCCGTCTATCTCAAGCTGCGCGATCAGATCGCCGCTGCGATTATCGACGGTGCCTATCCCGAAGGCGCGATGCTGCCGTCGGTGCGGGCGCTTGCGGCGGAGCAGGGGGCGAACCCGCTGACCGTGGCGAAAGCCTATCAGCAGTTCCAGAATGATGGCCTCGTCGAAGTGCAGCGCGGGGTAGGCATGTATGTCGTGCGCGGTGCCGCCGAACGCCTGCGGAATGCCGATCGCGAAGCGTTTTTGAGCGAGGAATGGCCCGAAATCCGTGCCAGGATGGAACGGTTGGGCCTCAACCCCGCCGATCCGGCATTGGCCGACTAAATTATTTGCTTGCTGACACTCGTGGAAGTTGCGCAATTTCCCGATTTATGACAGTCTGTTCATTGTCAGTGGTGGCGGGATTGCATCCTGCCGCGCGCTGCGATTAATGGGGGCGCCTTACGGGTCGGAGGCGAATTTGAGGAAACCGCGGGGTCAAACCCGCTTGCGGGGTCATAGGCGGCCAGACCGTCAATGGGCACCGGGAGATCACCATGATCAGATCCGAGTTGTTGCAGGCACTACACAAAGATAATCCCGAACTGCGCGCCGACGAAGTCGAGCAGGTGGCGGATATCTTCTTCGATGAAATCGCTCAGCGGCTGGCCGAGGGGGGCCGGGTCGAATTGCGCGGTTTTGGCGCGTTTTCGACGCGCGAACGCGAAGCGCGCAGCGGGCGCAATCCGCGCACCGGCGAAACGGTGGCCGTGCCTTCCAAGCGGGTGCCCTATTTCAAGGCCGGCAAGGAAATCCGTGAGCGCCTGAACAAGGCATAGGCGCTGCGCGGAAGCGTGGCCGCAGCATCCCGGCGATCGCGCAATGTTTCACGTGAAACATTGCGCGCGCTTCTTCGCGGCCTTGCGCCCAGCACTCCGGAAACGCCGAACGCGGCAATGCCCCCGCTTGCTCGCAGGTCGGGGCAGTGCCGCGTCGCAACCGCGCGCGCCGACAGGCTCTGGCGCTGGGCAGGGAAGATGTGGCAAGGGCGTTCGCGCATCTGGCGGGTGTGGCGGAATGGTAGACGCCGGGGACTTAAAATCCCCTGAGCTTTGCTCGTCCGGGTTCGAGTCCCGGCACCCGCACCATTAGGGCGTTTTCAACGCCCCTCGGACTAAAGGGCGGGGGCGCAAAGTGCCCTAATCGCGATTAGCCCCGCCTTAACCCCTTGCCCCTAATTCTCGTGAGGAATCATGGGACAACCGCGTCCCGCCAGCGGCCCGCAAGGGTGTGTGGCGGCATGGGACAACACGGCATGGAAAAGGCTGCGAATACAGCAAGGCTGGATCAGCAACCGCCCGCGGCGGATGAGGAAATGCGCGCCGCGCCGCGCTTCACCTTGCTGATCCGCGCGGCCAAGCTGATCTCTGCGCAGGGCGAATTCGTGTGCGTTATCCGCGATGTGTCAGAAACAGGGATAAGCGCGCGGCTGTTCCATGCGCTGCCAGGCTGCAAAAACTTCGCGCTGCACCTGGCAGGCGGTGAGGCCTATGAGATCACCAGAGTGTGGGAGCGCGGCAACGAGGCCGGCTTCACCTTTGCCGAGACAGTCGACGTGCGCCAGCTTATCAGCGAATCCGGCGAATATCCCCGGCGCGGCCTGCGCCTTGGGCTGTGCTTCCCGGTGACGGTCGCCTCGCTCACCCAGCGGATGGAGGGGGTGGTCGAAAACCTCTCGCAGCAGGGTGCGCGCATTGCCTGCGACGGTTTGCTGGCGATTGACCAGAACGTGCGGATCGAAGTGCCGGGCATCAACGGCGAACTGCGCGAGGTGCGCGCCAAGGTGCGATGGCGGCGCGATTCTCACTATGGCATGGTGTTCGACGACACTTTTACCCTCGGCGATTTCGCGCGCCTTGCCGCGCGGCTGCAGGCCCCGGCGCTGCTGAACGAATAGGCCCCGTCAGGCGGGCACGAATTTCAGCGCCAGCCCGTTGATGCAGTGCCGCTTCCCACTGGGCTTTGGCCCGTCGCCAAAGATGTGCCCCAGATGCCCGCCGCAATCGGCGCAGTGCGCTTCGGTGCGGGGAAAGCCGATCTTGTAATCGGTGCTGGTGCCCACGGCCCCCTTGTCGATTGCCCGCCAGAAGCTCGGCCAGCCGGTGCCGCTGTCATACTTGTGCGCCGAGGCGTAAAGCGCGTTGCCGCAGCCTGCGCACACGAAAGTGCCCGCGCGCTTTTCCTTGTCGAGGGGGGAGGTGAAAGCGCGTTCGGTGCCTTCATCGCGCAGGATGAAATATTGATCTCTGGTCAGCACTTTGCGCCATTCGGCGTCGGCCTTGCCCTTGGGAAAGGACTTGGCCTCTGCCGGGGACGCGCCGCACGAGGCGACGAACGGCAGCGCCGCGCCAATTCCGGCAGCGGCGATCACAGTGCGGCGGTTCAAAAGCGGCAGGCGCATGGTCAGGTGTTCCATTGGCAAAGGCTAGGCGGGCCATCCTGAATACGCCCGGAATGCCCTGCAAGTTTCACCTGCGCTGCCGTTATGGCCGCCCGCACCTCAGAATTCGCTGATTTCGACCTCAAGCTTGCGGAAGCCGTGGACGAAATTGGCGCGCACGCGTTCCACTTCGCCCACCACATTCACCCGCATCCGGCGCTTGTGCATTTCTTCGAGCAGCACCCGCAGTTGCATTTCGGCAAGCCGCGCACCGACACAACGGTGGATGCCGTAACCAAACGCAAGATTGCGCCGGGCATTGTCGCGGGTGATGTCGAGCGTGTCGGGGTTTTCGAACACTTCGGGATCGCGGTTGGCGGCGAGATACCACAGCACCACCTTGTCGCCCTTTTTGATCGTCTGGCCGAACACTTCGGTATCTTCGGTGCAGGTGCGGCGCATATGCGCAAGCGGAACCTGGAACCGCAGAATTTCCTGCACCGCATTGGGGATCAGTTCGGGGTTTTGCTCAAAGGCTGCGCGTTGATCGGGGAATTTGTCCAGGGAATGGACGATGCCCGACATGGTGTTGCGGGTGGTGTCATTGCCGCCAACGATGAGCAGGATCAGATTGCCCATGAACTCCTCGGGAGCCATTTTATTCATCGCTTCGGAATGGATCATCATCGAGATGAGGTCATTGCCCGGCACTTTGTCGGCGGAGCGTTCGACCCACAGCGACTGGAAATAGGCCGCCATTTCGTGGAGAATCCCCCAGCGCAGTTCATCGAGCTCGCGCACGGTGCCCAATTCGGTATCGCCCGCCCAATCCGACCAGAAGGTCAGCAACCGGCGGTCTTCCCACGGAAAGCCGAACAGGATCGCGAGCATTCCGGTGGTCAGTTCGATCGAGACCTTATCGACCCAATCAAACACCTCGCCGCGCGGCAGCGAATCGAGCAATTCGCCGGTGCGGGCGCGGATTTCAGCCTCCATATCGCCAACCGCGCTGGGGGTGAATTTGGGCGCGACGGTGCGGCGCTGGCCGGTGTGCTGCGGGCGGTCCATCGCGATGAACATCGGCAGTTCGCGGCGTTGCTCGATACCCCTGGCCAGCAGCTCTTCGTCATTGAGCCGCTCGAGGATCGTGATCCCGCCATATTCCCAGCTCGACGAGAAGGTTTCGGGCAGGGCTTCGATATGCTGGATCGCCTTGTGGCCAACCACCGCCCAATAGGGGCCGTAAGGGCTTTCGGGGATGTAATGCAGCGGGCCGGCGGCGCGCATTTCGGCAAAGATCGGCTGCCAGGTGTTGTTGAAATAAATGTCCGAACGGCTGACATCCCAAGGATGCGGATGTTGGGGGCGTTCCTCGGGATGCGCGGCGTAATGCGCCTGCAATGCATCATAAGATAAAGGTTCACGGCGCACTTGCGGTCGCTGTGGTGGGGCGATGGTGGCCATTATTCTCTCCCGTCGGGCAGCCGCTCGGATTGGGGCTGCTCTCGTATAAACGCATCCTGCCGCAACTGACAGGCTTGTCAATAGTGCGTTTCGTTTCAGGACTTATCCGGTGGGTTCAGCCGTGCTTTTCGCGCGCCGCGTGAACCACGCCTTCTTCACGCGCCCGGCCCCGCCCGATTTCATCACCCGCTTGCGGAACAATAGTGATCCGCCCTTGACCAGCAACAGCACCGCCAACGCCTGCCACGCCAGCGCCAGCGCGTGTGTCCACAAGGCAGGCTCCATCGCCGCGCGTGCCAGCATCGCGAATGGCGATGACAGCGGAAAGGCAATCGCTGCCATCTCCATGCCCGACCCAGGCAGGTTGATGGTGTAAGCAGCAAGGAAGAACACCATCAATTGCATCATCGTGACCGGCATCGACAGCGTCTGCACTTCGCGCACGGTGTTCGCCATGGCGCCAATGGTCAGGAACAATGCGCCCAGCAGAAGATAGGCCATCGCGAAATAGACCACCCCCAGCGCGGCAAACAGCGGCCAGCCGACCGCAGGCGCGGGCAGGCGGGTAAGGTCAAATCCGGTGGTTTGCGTGATGCCATCGCCGCCCGCCGCCCACAGGCCCCAGCCCGCCAGGCCCCACACCGCAATGCCGACGAACGACACCCCCAGCATCGCAAACAGCTTGCCGGTAAACACCGCGTCCATCGGGATCGCTGCGGCAAGGATTTCGATGATCTTGTTGGCCTTTTCCTCGACCAGGTTGGACAACACCATGCCCGCCAGCAGCATTGTCAGCAGGAACAGCAGCATCTGCGCGATCTGCGCGGTCTGGATCCGGGTGGAGCGTTCGGACGCGGCGCTGATGGTGACGACCTGCGCCCGAATATCGGGGAAACTGACTGGTTCAGCAGACAGAGCATTCGCGGCGATCAACCCGATCGGGCCTTGCCAGCGGGCGATCTGGCCTTCGGTGCCGGTCAATACGGGCGCGGCAGGTGTGCCGGTCATGATGGCGGCGTAATTGCCCCGGCGCGCCTCCATGAAAGCGCCAGCATCAAACGCGGGGTCGGCGGCGGCTTCGGGCACTTCGCGCAAGGCTGGAACCGCGCCGCCCAATTGCGCAGCGATCCGTTCGTGCGCGGCGATCATTGCGGCATTATCGGCGGGAGACATGGCGAGGCCCACCTCGATGCTCACCGCGCCGCGCTGCACCTGCCCGCCGATGCTCCCGGCCAACCCGCCGACGATCACCGGGAACAGCGGGCCAAGCAGAAAGAACAGGAAGGCGCGGCTGAACAGCACAGCGACGAAATCGCGCCGGGCGATCACCCATGCAGCTTCGAGCGTGGACAGGCGCGGGCGGATGGTGGGAGCAGTCCCGGTCATGCGCCCTCCTCCACCGAATCGGCTTCGAGCTGGCGCGCGGCGGCTTCCCCGGCGATGGCGACAAAGGCATCGTGCAGCCCGGCGCGCTCGATCGAGAGCGACAAGATCCCAGCTTCGCCTTCGATCAATTGTCGCAGCAGCGGTTCGATCCCGGTTTCGGGCAGCGGGAACTGGAAGAAATCGCCATTGCGGCGGGCATCGCCGGGCAAGGCGGAAAGCCATGCACCCTCGCGCGCGCGGGTTTCCAGCCGCACCTGCGCCGGGATGCGATCACGCGCAGCCTCGACACTGCCGGCATAGGGCACCTTGCCCCCGGCGATGATCGCCACGCCTTCGCACAGGCGTTCGGCATGGTGAATGACATGGGTGGAGAAAATCACCGTCACCCCGTCTTCGGCCAGCGCGCGGATCATCACTTCCAGCTTGCCCTGATTGATCGCATCGAGGCCCGAAAACGGTTCGTCCAGCACCACCAGCCGCGGGCGATGCACCAGCGTGCCGAGCAATTGCACGGTTTGCGCCATGCCTTTGGACAGCTGGCGGATCTGCCGCGTGGCAGCATGGGCGAGACCGTGGCGTTCGAGCAATTCAGCCCCGCGCGCGCGGCCTTCCTTCAGCGACAATCCGCGCAGCGCGCCCATGAAGGCAATCGCCTCAATCGCCTTCATCGATGGATACAGCCCGCGTTCTTCGGGCAGATAGCCGATCAACCGGCCAATATCATGCGGCCGGTCATGCCCGAACACGCGGCGCACACCTTCATCGGGATCAATACTGCCGAGCAACATCCGCAGCGTCGTGGTCTTGCCCGCGCCATTGGGGCCAAGGATGCCGTAAATCGCGCCTTCGGGGACGGAGATATCCACCCCGTCAACCGCGCGGGTGCCGTCAAAGCTTTTGACCAGCCCGCGCGCTTCGATGGCGAGGGGGCGCGCATCGACTGACCCCGCTGCCGCGCCCGCTGCGTGATTGCCCGCCCGATGATGTTCGCTTACCGCCATGTCCATGCCTTACGCGGTTAGGCGGCAGGATTAAACGGGAGCATGTCCAAAGGTGGTTAATACCCCGGCAACACCTGATCTGGCGGCACGGATCGCGGCCGAGGCGCAGGCATTGGGCTTTGCCGCCTGCGGCTTTGCCAGCGCGGGTGAAGACCCTTTGCGCAGCGCCCGGTTGGAGACGTGGCTGGGCGAAGGGCAGCATGGCAGCATGGAATGGATGGCGGCGCGGCTTGACCATCGCCGCTCACCACAAGGGCTGTGGCCCGCCGCGCGCAGTGTGATCGCGCTGGGCATGAGCTATGCCCCGGCGCATGATCCGCCGGCGCTGGAAGGCGCGCCGGACCGCGCACGGATTTCGGTCTATGCGCAGGGCAAGGACTATCACGATGTGGTCAAGAAACGCCTGAAGGCGCTCGCGCGGTGGCTGGTGGCGGCCGAACCGGGGGCGGAGGTAAAGGTCTTCGTCGATACCGCTCCGGTGATGGAAAAACCGCTGGGCGAGGCGGCGGGCATCGGCTGGCAGGGCAAGCACACCAATCTGGTCAGCCCCGCCCACGGCAGCTGGCTGTTTCTGGGCGCGATCTACACCACCCTGGAATTGCCGCTGGTCGAACCGCACCGCGACCAATGCGGTTCGTGCCGCGCCTGTCTGGATGCCTGCCCCACAGGCGCCTTCCCCGCGCCTTACCAGATTGATGCGCGGCGCTGCATTTCCTATCTCACCATCGAACACAAAGGGCCGGTAGCCGAAGATCTGCGCGCGGCGCTGGGCAACCGCATCTATGGCTGCGATGATTGTCTGGCGGTGTGCCCGTGGAACAAGTTTGCGCAATCTGCGCAGGCGATCCGCGAATTTCTCCCTCGCGCCGAACTGGTCGCGCCGCGCCTGGCGGAATTGCTGGCGCTGGACGATGCGGGGTTCCGCTCGCTGTTCTCAGGCTCACCGGTCAAGCGCATCGGGCGGAACCGGTTTGTGCGCAACTGCCTTTATGCAGCGGGTAACAGCGGGAACGGCGCGCTTGCGCCGCAAGTCCGCGCGCTCAGCAACGATCCCGACCCGGTCGTGGCCGATGCCGCGCGCTGGGCGCTCGCGCGGCTTACATCAGATCCTTGATCGGCACATCGGGATCGGCGAGCAAAGCCGGATCAACCTTGCCCACGCCGTTTTCGAGCAATTTGCGGCCCTGAACATAATCCTTCATCGTGCCCACGCAGTCGAAGGCGATCGGCTTGCCGTCCTTCAGGTAGACTACGGTGAACTTGCGGGTTGAAGGATCGCCGCGCAACACGGTCTGGTCGAAGCCGAGGCTTAGCCCCGCGGTCTGCAATTTCAGATCATACTGGTTCGACCAGAACCACGGCAGCGCGTGATAGGGTTCCTTCTCACCCATGATCGCGCGTGCCACGGTGCTGGCCATGTCATGCGCGTTCTGGACGGATTCCAATCGGATCACGGCATTGCCTGCAAATGCATTGGCGTGCGCGGCGCAGTCTCCGATGGCGTAGATATCGTCAAGCGTGGTGCGGCAGCAGAAATCGACATCAACCCCGTTCGATCCCGCCGCCCCCGCCGCAATCAGCGGCGCGACCGCAGGCACCACCCCGATGCCGACAATCACCATATCGCAGGCGATTTCCTCACCGCTGTCCAGCATCACTCCGGTCACTTGGCCCCCGCCCTCGCCCAGAACCGCGCGCACGCCTTCGCCCAGGCGCACATCGACGCCCTGACGGCGGTGTTCACCAGCAAAGAAGTCCGACATTTCCGTGCCCGCCACCCGCGCCAGCAGGCGGGGAAGCATTTCCACCAGCGTGACCTCGCAGCCCAGCTTGCGCAGCACTGCGGCCGCTTCCAGCCCGATATAACCGCCGCCGATCACCACCGCCCGCCGCGCGCCATCCGCCAGAGCGGTCATCATCGCATCGGCATCGCGCTTGTCGCGCACATAGAACACGCCGCGAAGCACCGCGCCCGGCACCGGCAGGCGGCGCGGATCGCCCCCGCCCGACCAGATCAGCTTGCGATAGGTCACATGGCCGCCGTCGCTCAGTGTCAGACGATGGGCGCGAGGATCAATCGCCGTCACCGCCGCGCCAAGCCGCAGTCTGATGTCCTTTTCCGCCCAGAACTTTTCCGGGCGGATCATGATCCGTTCAAACCCCTTGTCCCCGGCGAGGTATTCCTTCGATAGCGGCGGGCGTTCATACGGCGGCGCATTGTCGCGCCCGATCATCAGGATCGATCCGTCATAGCCGTGCTGGCGCAGGGCTATCGCCGCCTGCGCGCCGCCATGCCCGGTGCCGACGATGACCACATCGGAAGATTCGGAATTGGCGTCAGATCTGGGTGATGTCATCGCGTCGCTATGCCCCTCTGGCTATCTGCGGCCTTTGACTTGCCGCAAATTGCCGAAGGGTCAAGTTGCACGAAATGGAAGCGAGGCAGGGCGTGGCACCTATCTCTCCAGCAGATTGCGCGCCTGGCTGGCGATCTGCGCAAGCATTGCTGCCCCCACCGGCGGGCGGGCCTGCGCGCGCGCGATCATGCTGCGGAACTGCGCGACCGATGCGGCATTATGCGTCGCCCAGTCGCTGACCGCGCCGAGCGGATCATCCTTGCCGCCCTTGCGCCGCATCAACCGCCGCAGGAACTCGATCCGCATCTGCTGGAAATCACGCGCGAGGCCCGATACCAGCAGCCGTTCCCACACGTCAGACGGTGACATATGCGCCGCCACCCCCTGCGCCCAGTCCAGCCCCAGCCGCGTGCCGATCCCGGCAAAGGCATGGGTCAGCAGCTTGGCATCGATTGCGCTATCCAGCGCCAGGCGGGCAAGGCCGACCGATCCATCGAAGTCAAACAGGCTGGCGACCCGCGCCGAAAGCGATTCGGGCGCGCCAGCGGCGGCAAACACCTGCCGCAGTTCCAGCGAACGCGCGCGTGGTTCGGCGCTGAGCAGTTCTTCGCGTGCAGCGGTCAGCAATGTGACGCCTTGCGACAATTCACCAATCATCGCGCCTGCCGCAACCTTGCCCGATGCGGTGCGCAGCACATCGGACATCAGATTGCCGACCGCCGCCGCCAAGCGGTCAAACAGCGCGAGACGCGCCGCTTCGGGGATCGCCGCCTGATCCAGTTCACGCCATAGCGGTTCCAGCGCGAACAGCCGTTCTGTCACTACAAATGCGGCTGTGACTTCGGCAAGGCCAACGCCTTCTTCTTCGGCAAGTTCGAACGGGTGGACCACCCCCAGTCGGTTGACCATGCGGTTTGCCAGACTAGTCGCGACCATCTCGCGCCGCAGCCGGTGGCCGCGAATCTCGGCCGCATAGGTCTTGCGCATGGCTGACGGGAAGCGCGCCAGCAGCAGCGGTTCGAGCACCGGATCATCGGGCAGCGCGCTCGCCTCGATCGCGGATTGCAGCGCCAGCTTGGCCGAGGATAGCAGCACCGCCAGTTCCGGGCGGGTCAGCCCGCGTCCATCTGCGGCGCGGCGCGACAAGGCTTCGCCATCGGCCAGCCCTTCGGTGCGGCGGTCGAAATCGCTGATCTCCTCCAGCCGCTCGATCAGGCGGACATAGGCCGGCGTCGCCCCCGGCCCGCCACTTTCGGCGACCGACAGTGCAAGCGCCTGCAAGCGGTTGTCTTCGAGCACGATGGCGGCAACTTCATCGGTCATCGCAGCGAGCAGCGTGTTGCGCTTTTTCGCGGTCAGCCTGCCCGAAGCGGTGGCCGCTGCCAGCGCGATCTTGATGTTGACCTCGTTATCCGAACAATCGACCCCGGCGGAATTGTCGATGAAGTCGGTGTTGATCCGCCCGCCCGCCAGCGAAAAGGCGATGCGCCCGGCCTGGGTCACGCCAAGGTTGGCGCCTTCGCCGATCACCCGCGCGCGCACCTCGCCCGCATCCACCCGCAAGCCATCATTGGCCGGATCGCCGACCTGAATGTTGTTTTCATGGCCGGCCTTTACATAAGTGCCGATCCCGCCAAACCACATCAGGTCAACCGGGCTGCGCAGGATCGCGGTGATCAGCGCCTCAGGTTCGATGTCTTTGGCCTCGATACCGAGCAATTCGCGCGCCTGTCTGGACAGCTTGATCGTCTTTGCCGCGCGGCTGAATACCCCGCCGCCCTTGGAAATCAGGCTGGCGTTATAATCTTCCCAGCTTGACCGGGGGAGTTCGAACATCCGCTTGCGTTCTTTCCAGCTGGCCAGCGGATCGGGCGTGGGGTCGATGAAAATGTGGCGGTGATCGAACGCGGCGACCAGTTTGAGCGCCTTGGACAGCAGCATCCCGTTGCCAAACACATCGCCCGACATATCGCCGCAGCCCGCAACGGTGATGGAATCCGACTGCACGTCGATCCCCATTTCGCGGAAATGGCGTTGCACTGATACCCACGCGCCGCGCGCGGTGATGCCCATCGCCTTGTGGTCATAACCGTTCGATCCGCCGCTGGCGAAGGCATCGTCGAGCCAGAAATCGCGCGATTGGGCGATCCCGTTGGCGATGTCCGAGAAAGTCGCCGTGCCCTTGTCGGCGGCGACCACGAAATAGGGGTCTTCGCCGTCGAGCACCTGCACGGCGTCCGGATGCACCACTTTGCCGCCGACGATATTGTCGGTGACTGAAAGCAGCGTGCGGATGAAGATTTCGTAGGATGCGCGCCCTTCGGCGGCCCAGGCTTCGCGATTCAGAGCGGGGGAGGGGAGATGCTTGGGATAGAACCCGCCCTTGGCCCCGGTCGGCACGATCACCGCGTTCTTGACCCGCTGCGCCTTCATCAGGCCGAGCACTTCGGTGCGGAAATCGTCGCGCCGGTCAGACCATCTCAGGCCTCCGCGCGCGACCGCACCCGAACGCAGATGAATGCCCTCAACCCTGTGCGAATAGACAAAAATCTCACGCCAGGGCAATGGTTTGGGCAGGCCGGGGACAAGCGCGCTATCGATCTTGAACGCCAGCGCCTCAGCCGCAGCAGGGGCAAAGGCGTTGGTGCGCAGCACGGCGTCAATCACCGTGCGATACAATCGCAGCAGCCGGTCGTCGTTGATCGCGGTGACTTTCGACAGCCCGCGCGTGAATGCAGTTTGGGCAGCAGCAATCGCTTCGCCGCGCACCCCGCTGAAGGCCGGATCATGGCGCGCGGTAAACAGCGCCGCCATCGCACGCGTCACCTGCGGCGCACCGACCAGCGCATCGACCACGGTGTAAATCGTGTAGCTCACCCCGGTCTGGCGCAGATAGCGATAGACCGCACGCATCCAGTTCGCCGCCTGCGGGGCCAGCCCGGTCGCCGCCACCAGCCGGTTGAACGGATCATCTTCGGCAAGGCCATTCAGCACATCGGCCAGCGCACTTTCAATCAACCCGGCGCGTTCGAGCAATGCGCCTGCCTCCACCCCGGCGGGCACGGTCAGGATGAAATCGTGGATCGATCCCAGCGCTGGATCGGCAAGAAAGGTCGGCACTTCGGCCGCCACCCGGAAGCCGAAGTTCTCCAGCGCAGGCACCGCATCGGATAGTGCCAGCGCGCGTTTGAGGACATAGACCTTGAGCCGCAGCCTGTCCGGCCCGTCCGCGTCCAGCCGATAAAGCCGCACCGCGCGGTCGGCGGAATTGGCTTCGGTTTCGGCCAAGGCCAGCATGCGCAGCTTGACGATGTCGCGCGCCGCCTCTGCGGCGCCGTAAGACAGGCGATATCCGGTCGGGAACGCCGGGGCATAACGCCCAGCCAGCGCAGCGGCGCGGCCGTCATCTTCCTGAGTGGAAAGATGGGTTGCCACCGCCTCGTTCCAGCCGCGCAGCAGATCAACCAGCAGCGCCTCGACCGCGGTGTCATCGGGCAGATCATCGCATTCGCGCACATCGATCAGAAACCGCAGCAGCGCCAGCGTTCCGCTTTCAACCTCAAGGCTCCAGTCTAGCAAGGCTGCGCCGGGGGTGGCCAAAAGCATCGCCTGTATCTGCAAGCGGACATCGGTGGAAAGCTGATCGCGCGGCAACCACACAAACGCAAAGACGTGGCGCTCAAGGCTCGACCGCACCAGCACTAGCCGCGGGCGCGGGCGGTCGGTCAGCGCCATCTTGGCGGTGACCAGATCGGCCGCCTTTTCCGGATCAAACGCGGTCAGCAGATCATTGGGAAGTGTGGTGAAGGCGTGCACCAGCGCCTTTCCATTATGTCCCGCAGGATCATAGCCGAGCGTGCCAGTCAGCCGTCCGAGCACATCGCGCAGAACCGGAACTTCGCCCGGACGCGAGGCCAGCGCCGCGCTCGTCCACAATCCTGCATGGATCGATAGCGCGGCAACCTTGCCCTGATCGCGGTGCGGCACGATGAACAGATCCAGCGGGCTGGAGCGGTGCACGCGCGATTGCACGTTGGACTTGATCGCCAGCAGGGCGCGCGGTTGGCCCGCTGCATCGGGTTGGTCGAACCATTCGAATGCACGTTCAAGCGACACTTCGGCCAGCAATTCGTGCGCTGAACTGGTGCAGATGCCGAGCACGGCGGTTTCGCTGCCATCGCGGTGGCGGGTCAGGTGGCCGAGCTGTGTCAGCATCCCGCCATTGAGCCAGCCGAGCAGTGCGCCCGCTTCGGCGTCGACAGCTTCAACCTGCGCACAATCCGCCGCCATCGCCGCCTGCATCGGCTGCCAATCATTGACCGCCGCATGCACATCGCCAAGCGTGGCCTGCAAGGCTTCGAGCAGCTCGCGCCGCTGACGGGCATCGATGCGGGGGGTTTCGCAATAAATCAGCGATTCGCGCCTGCCGGACGCGGGCTTTTCGCCGGGCATTCCCAGCGCGGTGATCGCGCCTGCCGCATCGCGTTCGACCGCGATGACCGGGTGCAGCAGCAGATCGATGCCAAGGCTTTGCGCGGCAATCGTCGCCGCCACAGAATCGACCAGAAACGGCATATCATCATTGATGATGGCGATCCGCAGATGGCGCCGCTCGCCGCTCGCGGATTCGATCTGCACCAATGGCTGGCCCGGAGCGCGGGTGCGTGCGGCCTCCAGCAGATAGCCTGCCGCCGCCTTGAGCGCGGGCTTGTCTGCCGGCCCATCGCCGGGCAGAAGCGAGGCTTCCAGATGAAGGCCAAGGGCATTGATCAGCGCGCGCTCCTGAGATTTGAGCGTCGCTTCGGTGGTGGTTTTCAGCCCCATCATTGGCTCCCGGCGTCCTGCGATCCAGCATCAATTGCCTGTAATTATATTATGCTGGATTGTTTTTATCGTGTCCTTGGCGATACGCGCTTACCCCCATGCGGCGCAAGCATGATGATTGCCTGTTTTACACCACCGCGATGGTTTTGCAGGCGTCCAGCGTCAATTCGAGCGAGCGGATACGCGCGTCCGGATCATAGGTCGCGCCGCACAGCATGATCTCGTCTGCCCCGGTGCGCTGGATAAAAGCGGCGATCCCGTCGCGCACCTGCGAGCGCGTGCCCACCGCCGCCGCTTGTCCGACATGCGCGAGCATCGCCTGCGCGGGTGCGGGCAGGGTGTTGGTGTAATCGGCCACCGGCGGGGGCAGCTTGCCGGGATTGCCGCTGCGCAGCCGGACGAAGCTTTGTTGCTGGCTGGAAGCGAGCAGGCGCGCCTCGGCCTCGGTTTCGGCGGCAAACACATTCATCGCCACCATCACATGCGGGCGATCAAGCGCGGCGGATGGCTGGAAATCGCGGCGGTAAAGCGCCAGAGCCGCATCCAGATGATCGGGCGCGAAATGCGCGGCGAAAGCGTAAGGCAGGCCAAGTTTCGCGGCGAGGCTGGTGCCAAACAGGCTCGACCCCAGCATCCACAATTCGACATTGGCACCCAGCCCCGGCGTGGCGGTGATCGGCAAGTCGATATCGCCTGTCAGCAGCGCGCGCAGTTCGACCACATCCTGCGGGAAATATTCGGACGCCTGGTGCAGGTTCTTGCGCAGCGCGCGCTGCAATTCCGGCCCGGCCCCCGGCGCGCGGCCCAGCCCCAGATCGATCCGGCCCGGAAACAGCGCGTCGAGTGTGCCGAATTGTTCGGCAATCTGGAACGGGGTGTGATTGGGCAGCATGATCCCGCCCGAACCGATCCGGATGCGGCTGGTGGCGTTGCCGATATGGGCGAGCACCACCGAAGTCGCACCGCCTGCGATCCCGTCCATTGCATGGTGTTCCGCCACCCAGAACCGCGCGCACCCCAGCGCCTCGGCAGCGCAGGCTAACGCCGTGGCAGCGGCGAAGGCTTGGCGCAAGGTGCCGCCTTCGCGCACCGGCACCAGATCGAGCACCGAAAACCCGGTC
>JBGSKN010000200.1:0-1925 GCA_041741215.1 Erythrobacter sp.
GCCCGAACGCGCGCTTGATCCCGCGGTGATCGCGCAGGGGTGGGGCGTGACCGCGCGCTGGCTGGGCGAGGCGGGGGCGAAGGCACTGATAACGGGGGAAGAGTAGAAGCCGGGACGTTCTGAAAGGGCGTTGGGGGGCGCTTTCATCATGTCCCGGCTTCTGACCAATCTCAGGCCTTATGCCAGGTTGCGACCCTGAAGGACCCGGCGGGAGATCGGCAAAGAGGAGTTGGTGATGAGCGCGGGCCGCGATTATGGCGACTTCATATTTTCTGTAGGGTAGCGGTAAATGGCAATAAACGTGTTTTTATTCAGGATATTGATAGGCCGATTTTAATTGCTCTGTGCCTCGTTATGGCCTGCGATGGGGGATATTGCGCCCCCCTTTTCACCTTTTCACGCTTGCCGTGTGCCGCAAAGGGGCGCTTGTCCAAGCCCTTTGGCACGGTGCTAGAGCGGTTTGCGATCCGATTGCATCGGATCAACCGCCCTATCTATTTGTTTGGCCGCGTTTTCCGAGTCGCCGGGTGATTCCACCCGGCTCGAAAACGCTACAATGCGCTGAAACCTCCACACGCTTCACCCGTTGCAGACCCCCAACCCGTCCCCATCTTCGGTGCTCTGCGGATAACCCCGCCGCGCGGCCCTTTACATCAGCGAACATTTGCGGAACAGATTGCACCCATGAGTCTCACCACAATCAGCGTGCGCGGTGCGCGCGAGCATAACCTCAAGGGTTTCGACATTGACCTACCGCGCGACTCGCTGATCGTGGTCACGGGGCTGTCCGGCTCCGGCAAATCATCCCTCGCCTTCGATACGATCTATGCCGAGGGGCAGCGGCGCTATGTCGAGAGCCTGAGCGCCTATGCGCGCCAGTTCCTCGAAATGATGCAGAAGCCCGATGTCGAGCATATCGACGGGCTGTCGCCAGCGATCAGCATTGAGCAGAAAACCACCAGCCGCAACCCGCGATCAACCGTGGCGACCGTCACCGAAATCTACGACTATATGCGGCTGTTATGGGCGCGGGTGGGCACGCCTTTTTCCCCCGCCACCGGCCTGCCGATTTCCGCGCAGACGGTCAGCCAGATGGTCGACCGGGTGATGCAGCTCCCCGAAGGCACGCGCCTCTACCTGCTCGCCCCGGTGGTGCGCGGGCGCAAGGGCGAATACCGCAAGGAACTGGCCGAATGGCAGCGTTCCGGCTTCACCCGCGTGCGGATCGATGGCGAGATGGTCGCGATTGAAGACGCGCCCGCGCTCGACAAGAAATACAAGCACGATATCGAGGTGGTTGTTGACCGGATCGCGGTGAAACCCGGCATCGAAACCCGGCTGGCGGATTCGTTTGAACAGGCGCTGAAACTGGCCGATGGGCTGGCCTATGTCGATCTGGCGGATACGACCGTGGCTGAAATTACAGCGAAAACGAATGCGAGTCCCCGCGCAGGCGAAGACCTCTCGCACGGTGGCGCTTCCTCGACTGAGGTCCCCGCCTTCGCGGGGTCTCACTCGCAGGATGGCGGCAAGATGAAAGGTGCCGGCCTGCCCGCCAACCGCATCGTCTTTTCCGAGAAATTCGCCTGCCCCGTCTCCGGCTTCACGCTGGAGGCGATCGAACCGCGGCTGTTCAGCTTCAACGCCCCGCAAGGCGCGTGTGCGGCGTGTGACGGGATCGGGGAAAAGCAGCTGTTCGACCCGCAACTGGTGGTACCGAACGAGGCGCTGACGCTGAAACAGGGCGCGGTGGTGCCCTGGGCCAAATCCAACCCGCCTTCGCCCTATTACATGCAGGTGCTGGCCAGCCTCGCCAAGGCTTACGGCTTTGACCTGACGACCCCGTGGAAAGACCTCGCGCCCGAACAAAGGCTCATCATCCTCCACGGAACCGCAGGCATGGCCGTGCCGCTGACCTTCAAGGA
>JBGSKN010000201.1:0-1710 GCA_041741215.1 Erythrobacter sp.
AGCGCGCGGCGGCGGCGGCGCTCCCGCGGGCGATGCTGGCGGCGATTGCGGCAATCGAAGGCGGGGCGAATGTCGCCGTGACACTGGCAGAAATGGAAGCCGCGATCATCGCCGCCGGTTTTGCCAGCGTCGATTATGCGGTGCTGGCAGACCCGGACACGCTGACGCCCCTGGCCGCATTGGGCCAAGGCCCCGCCCGCCTGCTGGTGGCTGCGCGGATTGGCGGGACGCGGCTGATTGACAATATGGCCGTGCAACCCGGTGAACCTTGACGCCCCAAAACAGCGTTGACGCGCGCCCCTGCCTGATGGCATTGGCGCACCGGAGCCCGAGCGGGTATAGCTTAGTGGTAAAGCTCCAGCCTTCCAAGCTGGCTATGCGGGTTCGATTCCCGCTACCCGCTCCATTCCCCCCAACGTCCCGCCCCTAGGCGGCGAGGCGCCAGCGGTAGGTTACGTTGACCCGGTCTGACAGCAACAGATAGGGCAGCCATACCGCGATGCTGATCGCGACCTTCTGGAGATTGCCTTCGAGCAGGGCGACCAGCGGTTCCACCACATTGTGGGGCAGGGATCCGATCCGGGAAATCTGATCCGCGATCATGATCTGCATGACGATATCGGTCAGCCATACAAACAACAGCATCCGGGGGAACAGCGGAATGCTGCGCAGCGCCATCACGAAGGCGACCATGTAGAAAAAGTTCATCACGATCACGTCCAGCGCCATCACCACGAACATCGTCATCGCCCAATCGGGGGCGTGGGCGCTCATCGCGGGGATTGCGAAGAAGAATTCGCCGCTGCGGATCACCACGTTGATCATCAGACCGATCAGCAGCGATGCCAGAAAGCCGACCGGGCCGAACATCGGATGCTGGCTGGCTTCATCGGCGCTGACCCGCTGCCATTTGCCGATGAAGGCCAGGTGGAAATCAGGCCGCTGGCGCGCGTGTTTGCCGGAATAGGCGGAACGGGCGATCAGATAGCCCGCAATCGGGGCGGCGATGATCGCGCCGTAAACCAGCAACATCGGCAATGCGTCCCCGGCGTGATCCACCGGGGTAGCGGAAAAGGTCATGCGCAAGCCCGCAGCGATCCCGGCAAATGCCACCCATCCGGCGGCCATCCATGCCATGTTCCGCGAAAGGAACGGCGGGATGGCGATGCTGCGTTGATAAAGCGCACGGGCATAGCCGGCGAACCAGCTGCGAAAAGAACGGGATATGGCGTTCATGTAAGCCAAGGCTTCCTCCGACCGGTTTTCCATCCCGCCTGCGATTCGCGAATCGGCACTGCAATCGGAGTTGTGGCCGCAGGCGATTCGGGGTGGGCGATGAAAAACTGGTTTATTATGAAACACCTTCCGATCGGTTAATTGATACGTTAACCCAGCGCATTAACAAAGTTTTTCGTTAACACACTGATAACCATACGACTTTGTTTTTTGCTTAATAAAGCGTTGCCCCATGCAGCAAACCGCAGCATTATGAAGGCGTTCGGGGGGATCTGAACAGACGGGTTCACGGCTAACGTGTTCCTGAAACATAAAAACAATGGTCGTGCATCCCACTAGGACCTGTTGACAAAGGGGATTCCCAAGAGGACCAGTATGTGATTCAAGGTGGCTTTTGGGGAGGCTATCGTGATCCGAGGTTTGATGAGCGACGAGGAATGGGCTTGCCTTGAGCCATTCGTGATCGAGCGCGGG
>JBGSKN010000202.1:0-2413 GCA_041741215.1 Erythrobacter sp.
AAGCGGGTCGAAGGATACCGCAACTTCGCCACCAAGCTGTGGAACGCGGCGCGGTTCTGCCAGTCCAATGGCATCGGCGCGTCCAGCACCATCAAGGCCCCGCCAGCGCGCCTTGCCGCCAACCAGTGGATCATCGGCGAAGTCGCGTCGTGCGTGACCGAAATCGAGCGCGCGATGGCCGATCTGCGTTTCGACGCGGCGGCCAATGCGATCTACCAGTTCACCTGGAGCAAGTTCTGCGACTGGTATCTGGAGCTCATCAAGCCGGTCTTCGGCCCTCCCCAGCTTGGGGAGGTGGGAGCGCGCAGCGCTGACGGAGGGGACTCGCCCCAAGCACCGACGCATGAGGACGCGAATCCCCTCCACCGTCCGGCGGACGGTCCCCCTCCCCGTGCCGGGGAGGATTGGTCGCCCGCATCCGAAACCCGCGAAGTCGCCGGATGGGCGCTCGATCAGATCCTCGTGATGCTGCACCCCTTCATGCCCTTCATCACCGAAGAGCTGTGGCACAAGCTGGGGACGCGCGACAACGAATTGATCCTTGCGAAGTGGCCCGCGCCCGAAGCGGAAGTCTCGAAAGAAGCGACCGACGCAATCGACTGGGTGATCGACCTTACCACCAATATCCGCAGCGCCAAGAACGAACTCGGCATCGCGCCGGGGGCGAAGCTAGCCGCCTTCCTTGCCAGCCCTTCGGACGTGGCGACGCGCACCATCGAACGCAGCACCGCAGCGATCGAACGCCTTGCCCGCCTCACACCCGTCACCATCGGTGAAGCCCCCGCTGGCCCGGCCATGCAGGTGACGGCGGGCAGCGATGTGTTCGTGATCCCGCTCGAAGGCATCATCGACATTGCAGCCGAAAAGGCGCGGCTGGAAAAGGCGCTGGCGACCAGCACCAAGGAAGCCAAAAGCCTCGAAGGGCGGCTCTCCAACCCCGCCTTCGCGGAAAAAGCCAAACCCGAAGCAGTCGAGAAAGCCCGCGCCGATCTTGCCCACCATCAGGGCGAAGTCGCGCGGCTGACAGCGGCATTGGCGCGGTTGGGGTAGAAATTAAATCCGTTTGGGCTGAGCTTGTCGAAGCCCTGCACTTTACTTTGTCGCTACGCCCGAAAAGAAAAGCAGCCCTTCGACAGGCTCAGGGCGAACGGAGTGTGTGTTGCAACTAGTTCTAGCCACCGATGACACCGGCGGGCCGGAGATTTTCGCCTCGCTGCAGGGCGAAGGGCCGAGCGCCGGGGCGCCGGTCGCCTTCGTGCGGCTGTCGCGCTGCAACCTCGCCTGCGTGTGGTGCGACACCGCCTATACGTGGCATTTCGATGGCGACAACCGGCCACACCGCGATGGCATCGCCTTTGATCGCCGCGCCAATCAGGTCACGCTGACCCCTGCCGAAACCGCGACACGCATCGCCGCATTGGGCCAGAACCGCCTCGTCATCACCGGGGGGGAGCCGCTGCTTCAGGCGGGCGGATTGGCCGAGATGCTGGCGGATTTACCCGACATCAGCGTCGAGATTGAAACCAACGGTACCATCGCCCCGCCCGCGCGGCTGGATGTGCGGGTGGATCAGTACAATGTCAGCCCGAAACTGGCGCATAGCGGCAACCCGGCAGAACTGGCGCTGATCCCCGAACGGCTGGATGCCTTCGCCGCCGACCCGCGCGCGTTCTTCAAATTCGTGATCGACGCGCCCGAAGATGTGGCCGAGGTGCTGGAATTGCAGCGCCGCCACCGCTTCACGCCCGAACGCGTGTTCCTGATGGCCGAAGGCACCGACAGCGCGGCATTGCGCGCGCGGCAGGCATGGCTGTCAGACCTGTGCCTGACCCACGGTTTCCGGATGAGCGACCGGCTGCATATTCACCTGTATGGCGATACGCGCGGAAGTTAATATGCAACTTCCTCGACTATAAATATTATTATCTGCATTCGATTTTATAATCATCTACTTCTTCATATCTACTAAGATACCAACCTTGGGAACCTTTCGGTTCTACACGCACTTCATCTTCACTTACGTCGTCCCCGCGCACAACCGTTAGCTTTACAAGCATCGCATCATTGCTCAAATTAATTGCCTTCAAGCTCATTGTATCATCATTAAAACCAGATCTTTCCTGCAGATCCTCCTTTATTTCGAGTTCGCCGCAGCCCCCAGACAAACCGCCGCAGCCAGTCAATGCCATTACCGAAAGCGCAATTCCGAGATTTTTTGCTTTTATCACAAAGCGACCCTTTCATATGATCGACAACCTGACAGTGGCATAAGCTTAGGACCTGTTGACAAAGGGGATTCCCAAGAGGACCAGTATGTGATTCAAGGTGGCTTTTGGGGAGGCTATCGTGATCCGAGGTTTGATGAGCGACGAGGAATGGGCTTGCCTTGAGCCATTCGTGATCGAGCGCGGGC
>JBGSKN010000203.1:0-2700 GCA_041741215.1 Erythrobacter sp.
AAGCCTGCCGATCGTCGATCCCGGCGCAATGCAAGGCCCCGCGCCGCCCGAACCGGGCGAACTCACCCGCGAGGAGCAGCGGTTCTTCCGTTACGACCGCAACCGCGACCGTCTGATTACCCGCAACGAAATGCTATCAACCCGATCAGACGCATTCCGCGCGCTCGACCGGGATGGAAACAACCTGCTGACCTTCGAGGAATGGGCGGTCACGACGGTGCAACGGTTTGAGGGCGCCGATGCCGATGCCAATGGCCGCCTGACCCCGCGTGAATTTGCCACCACCGCGCCCAAGCCCGCTGCAAAGAAGCCCGCCTGCAAGTGTTGAGTCGTCAGCGTTTGCGAATCCCCGCGCAGGCGGGGACCTCGGGCGGTTGTGCGATTTTGCCTGAGATCCCCGCCTACGCGGGGACTCGCTTCTGCTGCTGGGCAATCCACTGCGCCAGATCGGCCTTGGCGCGGTCGGTATAGGCTTTCTTCCGCACTTTTTTGCCGACATCATGGAGCGGCGGGAACAGCCCGAAATTGACATTCATCGGCTGAAAGGTTGCGGCCTCGGCGTCGCCGGTAATGTGGCTCAGCAATGCGCCCATCGCGGTTGTCGCAGGCAGGGGCTGCCAATCGCGCGCCCCCAGTTCGGCCGCCGCCATCATCCCTGCCACCAGCCCGATGGTCGCGCTTTCGACATAGCCTTCGCACCCCGTCACTTGCCCGGCAAAGCGGATATGCGGCGCGGCGCGCAGGCGCAGTTGGCGGTCAAGCACTTCGGGCGAATTGAGGAAGGTGTTGCGATGCAGCCCTCCCAGCCGCGCAAATTCGGCGTTCTCCAGCCCCGGAATGGTGCGGAACAGTTCCACCTGCGCGCCGTATTTCAGTTTGGTCTGGAACCCCACCATGTTCCACAGCGTGCCGAGCTTGTTGTCCTGCCGCAGCTGCACCACCGCATAGGGCCAGCGCCCTTGCGGAAAATCGGCTGAGGTATCGAATGGATTATCCAGCCCCACGCCCTTCATCGGGCCATAGCGCAGCGTTTCCACCCCGCGCATCGCCATCACCTCGATCGGCATGCAGCCATCGAAATAGGGGGTGTCTTTTTCCCACTGCCTGAACTCGGACTTCTCGCCGTCGATCAGCCCCTTGTGAAAGGCAAGGTATTGTTCCTGCGTCATCGGGCAATTGATGTAATCGCCGCCTTCGTTCGACGCTTCGGTGCGTTTGTTCCAGCGCGACTGAATCCAGCATTTCGACATGTCGATGCTGTCGTGGTGGATGATCGGGGCGATGGCATCGAAGAAGGCGAGACGTTCGCTGCCGGTTGCCTTTACGATGCTCGCGGCGAGCGCCTCTGCGGTCAACGGCCCGGTGGCGACGATGGTGAGGCCGCTGGCGGGCAGGGCATCCACCCGCTCGCGCATGATGGTGATATTGGGGTGTTCGTGCAGGGCTTTTTCAACCTCGGCCGAAAACACATCGCGGTCCACCGCCATCGCGCTGCCCGCAGGCACCCGCGCGACATGGCCGGCGCGCATCACCAGACTGCCTAATTCGCGCATCTCATGATGCAGCAAGCCGACCGCGTTCATCTCATCATCGTCGGAGCGGAAGGAATTGGAGCACACAAGCTCCGCCAACCCGCCTGTCTGGTGGGCGGGCGTCATGTCTCCACTCCCGCGCATCTCCGACAATCGCACGTTGAACCCGCGCCGGGCGAGTTGCCACGCCGCCTCGCTCCCGGCGAGGCCGCCGCCGATAATGTGCACATCGTGATTTGCTGGTATCGCGCTCATGGCAGCGCAGGTAATTGCGTGATAGCGCGCCGGCAAGTTAAACCGGGCAGGATCGGGACAGGATAAGGGCGAGAATGGCGAAACGGGCACTGATCGAACAAAGGCCGTGGCTGTTGGCGAGCATCGCGGCGGCGACCGCGTTCTATTTCCTGCGCGATAATCCGGTGGGGGAGGGCACCTGGGGAATCCTTGCCAAAGGTGCTGCGGTCGGCCTGCTTGCCTCCTATGCCTTTGCGCGAATGCCGCATGACCGGCGCGGGATTGATGGCGCGCTGCTGGTGCTGGCGCTGATGCTGGCAGCGTTGGGTGACATGGCGATCGAGTTGGATTTCCTGATCGGCGGCGCGTGTTTTGCCGCTGCGCACTGCGTTGCGGTGGCGCTGTATCTGCGCAACCTTCGCCAGCGCCCTTCGCCGAGCCAGCGGATGCTGGGGCTGGTGTTGCTGATCAGTACGCCGGTGGTGAGCTATTTCCTCAGCGGGGAGGAGGTGGAAATCGCGATTTACGCGGCCTTCCTCGGAGCGATGGCCTCGGCAGCGTGGAGCAGCCGTTTCCCGCGTTACCGGGTCGGCACGGGCGCGGTGCTGTTTGTGGTGAGCGACTGGCTGATTTTTTCAAGGCTGGGCCCGTTCGATCTGGGCGTGCTGCCCGATATGCTGATCTGGCCGCTTTATTACGCCGGGCAGGTGATGATCGCGACCGGGATCGTGCAATGCCTACGCGGCGAACAGCCCGCCAGATAAAGGCGCGGGCTGTTCGCCTGATGGGCCTGCGCGGCGAACAGCCCGTCAGGTGACGGGCGGATCGCCTGCGTCACCGGCCAGTTCGGCTGCAATCGCTTCTTCCGCCGGGTTTTCCGGTTCCGCGGATTCGTCAATCAGCGCCGCGCCGACGATGTGTTCGTCTTTGGCCA
>JBGSKN010000204.1:0-6771 GCA_041741215.1 Erythrobacter sp.
GGCCGCCGCGCGCCGTGGCCGCGGCGATGATCGGCAGTTCGGCAGCGATGAATTCGGCGCGCTCGTCCCAGCCATCATGTTTGCGCACCACCAGGAACCCGGCGGCGTGGCGTGATCCCCAGCGGGTCATGAAGGTGACGGCGGCGGCGGGATCATAGCCGGCATTGGCAAGCAGCCACGGGATCAGCCGGTCCGCCTCACGCTCGGTCAGGCGCACATGCTTGCGGGTGCGCCCGTTGGAATCGAGCCATGCGTCATGGCCCAGCACATTATGCGCCAGTTCGTGCGCGACCACGCCTGCAAACACCGGTTCTTCATAGGCGAAGGCGGGAAAATCAATGCCGATCACCACCCGCGCGCCGTCTGCCACGGCGGTCTTGCCTTCGCCCATCAGTTCAAACCGGGTGGCGCAGACTTCAACCGGGCGAAGGCGCGCCGCGCTGCCATCGGCAAAGCCAATCGCGATCCCGCCATGTTCCGTCAACATCGCGTCAATATGGTCATGCGCCCACACCAGCCGCTGCCAATCCATCGCCTTGCCCGCAGGCCATTGATTGGGATCGAGCCTTTCGAGCCGGGTGATCTCGCGGTTGCGGGTAAAGGCCCCCGATTGCGCGGCGGACGATCGCGGGCGCGCCGTAACTTGCCATGTCCTGCAATTGCAGACCGATCGCGGGCACCGCGCGGGGGCAGAACCCGGCATTGCCGCGCACCAACTGCCAGCCGACATCCTGCAGGCGCTGGTCGGCATCCTGATAGCGGGCAATCGCAGCGCGTTCAGCGGCGTAATCGACAGGTTGTGCCGCGAGCAGGCCCAGGAGCGGGGCCAAGAGCAGGCCAGCCCCCATCAGCACCCCAGCCGCCCGGCTGGCGCGCATCAGCCCGCCTCGTCCCCGGCAAGCGCAGCCTTAAGCCGGTCATACCCGACCGCGCCACTTATCGGCTTGCGGCCCGCGACCCATGCCGGGGTGCCGGTGAAGCCCAGCGCGCGTGCAAGATCAAGATTGCGCGCGATTTCGATCGAAACGGCCTGCGATACCGCATCCGCCTCGGCCCGGGCCATGTCCAGCCCCGCTGCCCGCGCCGCCGCGCCAACATCGCCGGTGCTGAACATCGCATCGTGAAAGGCGCGGTATTTGCCCTGCAATCCGGCGGCAAGCGCCATGCGCGCGGCCACTTCGCTGCCTTCGAAGATCGGCCATTCACGAACCACGACCATAAGCTGCGGGTCTTCGGCCACCAGCCGGTTCACATCCTTGAGGCTCGCCTCGCAATAGGGGCAGTTGTAATCGGTGAACTCGACCAGCACCTTGGTGCCCGCCGGGTTGCCGATCACCACGCCGGGAAAGGGGGTGAACAGCTCGCTGCCCATATCGGCCATGCGCTTTTCAGCCTCCTGCGCCTCATAGGCTTCGACCATCTGCGGCAACATGTCGGGATTGCCGAGCATGAACGCGCGGGTGCGATGATCGGCGAGGCCGGAATATGACCACAGCGCCGCGCCCGCAAAACCGAACACCAGCGCCAGCAACGCAGTCAGCAGGGTGCGCGGCCAGACCGAAGGCGCAGCTTGGTTGGTTTCAGGCAGGGGGGTGGTGGACATGAGGTTTCCGTCAACAACAAGGGAGCAGGTGTCAGTCTAGCGCCGGTCGCGCAGGCGTTCCAGTTCGCTGCGCGCCTGCAGGGCAATATCCTGTGCGCGGATCCAGTCAGCCGAGCCATAGGGCAGGTTGGCTTCGGCTGCCTGAGCGTTTTGCAATGCTTCGGGATAGCGGCGGCTCATCACCTGCTGTTCGGCGCTGGCCAGCCGTGCGCGCGGAATATCGCCGCGCGCGGCATAGACCACGCCCAGCTGATACCAGGCGAAGGGGTTGTAGCGATCGCGCTGCACCGCCGCGCGCAGCACGGTTTCCGCCTCGGCGAAATTGGCCTCGTTCTCGGTCGCGATCAGCGCGTGGCCCAGTATTCCGGCGATCAGCGGATGCGCGCGGGTGATCTCGCTCGCACGGCGCAGTGGGGCCAGCGCATCGAGCGGGCGCCCGGATTCGAGCAGCACCTGCCCCTTGAGTTCAAGGAACCACGGATTGTCAGGCTCAAGCGCCAGCAGCGCATCGGCCTCGGCCAGCGCCATATCGACCCGCGCATCCTTGTGATAGGCATAGGCGCGCGCATAGCGGGCGGGAATGCTGGTGTCGCTCGGCGGGAAAAGGTTCAGCGTGCGGTGCGGTTCGGCAAGAAACCCATATAGCTTGGCGCGCACGCGCATGAAGCGTTCCTGCAATTCAGGATCGGGGGGAACGCCCCACGCCGGATCGTCTGCCAACAGCCCGCGCAAGGTCTGGATCCGGTCGCCCGACAGCGGGTGGGTGCGGGAATAGGCGGCCTCGTCCGACTGGCTGTAACCCCGGCGGATTTCGTTGCCGCGCAACCGCTCAAAGAACTTCAACATCCCGCGGCCCGAAATCCCCGCGCCCGAAAGATAACGTGCCCCGGCAAGATCGGTCGACGCTTCCTGATCGCGATTATAGGCCAGAAAGCTGCCAAGCGCGGCCTGCTGCCCGGCCATCACCGCGCCGATTGCGGCATCGCCAGACCCGGCCAGCGCCGCACCAACCCCCAGCAGCAATGACAGGATGGACATGTTGGTCGCGGTCTTCGTCCGCTCGTTGAAACGGACCACGTGCCCGGCGGTGATGTGGCCCAATTCGTGCGCGAGCACGCCTTGCACCTCGTTGGCGGTTCCAGCCGCGTTGATCAGCCCCGAATGGACATAGATTGCCTGCCCCCCGGCCACGAAGGCATTGATCGAACCATCATTGATCAGCACCAGTTCGATATTGTCGGATTCAAGCTCTGAAGCTTCGACCAGCGGGGCGACCATATCGGCCAGCAATTGTTCGGTTTCGGCATCGCGCAGGATCGATTGCGCCGCAACCGGCTGCAACGCGGCCAGCGCGCTTGCCAGCAGCGCGAAGACGTAACCGACAAGGTTAGGGGCGACAAGTTTGGGACGACCGCACATGGCGGCAATCCTACCGCGTTTCAGTCTGAACTCAAACTGAAGCTGGCGGGGCTATCCGAACAACTTGCGCGCCGTGCGTTCGATTTGCGCAATATCCTCTGGCACTTCGGCTAGGACCTGTGCGCAGCCGGTTTCATCGCGGCGGATCAGCACCAGCGCGAATTCGGGGCCTGCGCCGTCAAGTTCTTCGAGCAGGATCGCATCGAGCGCGCGCAATTGCTGCGCCAGCGCCTCACGCACGGCGGCGGGATCGTCAACTGGCTTGCCCTGCTCCTCGCGGCGCAGGCGGCGTTCGGCCTTGACCACGGCTTTTACCCCGCCTTCGGTTTCGGCAAGGAAATCTGCAAGCCGCCCGCGTTCAAGCCCGATCCGGTGCGCATGGGACAGCACAGCGGAATATTCGGTCAGCCGGGTCTTGTCGTAATCATGCCCGAATACCAGCTTGACCACCGGGGTCATGGGCGCGCGTTCCTGCACCGTCAGCCCGCTTTCCGCGATCAGTTCGGCATAGTCATCGGGCGCAGCCTCGGCGGCGAGCGAGAAATCATAAGCGCGGCTGACCGCAGCATAAAGCGCGCTGCGGCTGCGGTCTTCGGTGGTGTCAGCCGTGCGCGCCAGTTCGCGGGCCGAGGCGAGGCAATCGTAAATCCCCGCATCGGCTGGCAGGTCTGCGATGATCGGCGCGTCGTCGTCATCATCAACGCTGGCTTCGACATAGGGATCGAGCGCGAATTCCGAAGGGTCGATCGCCTTTTTGACCGGCGGCTCGATATAATCGGCAAGGCTGGCAAAGCTGTAGCCGGGGCTTTCCGCCTCGCCCTCATCCTCGTCATACTCCTCATCGTCGTCATCAAGGCCGAAACGTCCGAAATCGGGTTGCGCCAGGTCGGACGGCCGGGCATCGCCGGATGAACCCGCATCAAGCGGCGCGACATTGGCGAAATCATCATCGCCATCATCGGCATAATCGCCGGAAGGCTGATCGGAAACTTCTGGCGCAAACGCAGCCGCGCCGGTTTCAGCGGGCGTATCGTCAGCTTCGTGCGCGGGGGAATCGGCCCAGTCGGTGACAGGATCAGCAGCGCGGATCGGCTGTTCGGGGTCCACTTCCATATCGGCGCCAAGTTCAATCGCCTGATCGATTTCGAGCAGCAGTTCATCGGCGGTCAACTGGTCGGCCATTTCCTTCCAGTTGATCACACCATAGATGAAGTCGATCGTTTCGTCATCGCTCGAATAGGGCAGCAGGATGCCGCGATACAGGATCGCCGCGCCGCGCTGGTTGACGAATTCGGCTTCGAATCCGATCGGTGCCTGATTGGCGAGGATCTGCATGTAGTGATCGGTGATGCGGCTCAGCAGCGAGCGCGGCGGCACATCCGAAAGGCGGTTGATCGCTTTGCCGTCAGAACTGCATTCGCGCGCCAGGGTTTCGCCAACGAAACGCACCACCGAGTCATCAATCCCCAACGAGAAGTCGAGCAGCACGCTATAGGGGCCGAAATCGGGCAGGTGCGCAGGCTCAAGATCGTCGATATTGGGGAACATGCGTTCACCCAGCAGGCTCGCCCAGTGGTTATAGGCGCGCACCTGCATCCGGCGCTCGTCCTGACCGATCGCTTCGGGTGGCGGATCGCGGCGGCTTGCCGTTTCACCGCTCTCCTCATCGGATGCGTCCCAGCTCCGATCAGCAGAATCGCTGGTGTCGAAGGTGCCGCGCAGAGTGTCCATGGCTGTCATCCGCCCCTTGAGTGAACAATTACCCGGCCGTTGTGGCGCGGCGTGGTAAACATCACGTTAAGCGATCGCGGGATTTGGCGGGGAGGCAGAGGGGGCTGCCTTACAGGAAGTAACGCATCCTGATGGTGACGCGGCTGAGGCCTTCTTCAATCCTGAACACCGCATCCTTGAATTTGGGCGGAGCCATCCTGACCGGGGCATCGCGCGAAAAGCCGTAACCTTCCTTGGGCATCATCCCCATCGCGCGGTCGGCCTTGCCGTTGTCATTCTCGTCATGCAGCAATGCGATGGCATATTCGCCCGGCTCTACACCCTTGAAGCGGATTTCGATTGATTCGCCAGCGGGCACCACCGTGCGGTGCGCAGTGGGGTCCTTGATGCATCGGGGGAAGATATCCGCGCGCGTGGTCATGCAGGCGCGCACCACGCCCTTGGCTGACCTGAGATCGGTGACGGTAATCACCACATCGCCCGCCAGTGCCGCGTTTGCGGTGACAAGCGCGCCGCCACCCGCCAGGATCAGTGCCGCGCGCCTCACGAAACCGCCGCCCCGCGTCCGCGCCCGGCCGCAGCGACGATCCGCTGCGAAAGCCCCTTGTCGGTGCCGCACAAACGGTCCCAGACGCGGAAATACAGTCCGAAATTGCATGCATATTCCTCGTGATGGCGTTCGTGATGGCTGGCGGTTATCAGCCATTTGCCCAACGCCGAATGAACAACCCGGCGCGGAAACATTTCCCAACCCATGTGATTGGTCACGCCCATCACGGTCGCTATCGCCAGCACCAACCCCAGCATCGCGACATTGATCGGCACGAAAAACACCAGCACCGGCACCACGATTGCGCCGGTCAGCGCCTCTATCGGATGAAAACTCATCGCCGTCCACGCGGTCGGCGGGCGGCTCTGGTGGTGGACGGCGTGGGCGATGCGGAACCATCGCGGCTGATGCATCCAGCGGTGCGCCCAGTAAAAACAGGTGTCCTGAACCGCAAGGTAGATCAGCACCGACAGCGGGTGATACCACCAGGGCAACGCGGCGAAATCACCGGTCAACATGGTCCATCCGTGGTGCTGCCAGCCCCACAGCACGATCCCCGCAGGCGTGCCGTAAATCGCTGCCGACAGCATCGACCAGCGCATCTCGCGCATGATCTGCGGCCCGCGCCCGGCATAGAGCCCAGGCCGCACCCGCGCGGTGACAAGGGCGAACAGTCCGCTCGAAAGCACATAGCGCAGCGCAACGATCAGCGTCACCGCGCCGCTGACGATCAGCAGCGCAAGCGGGACGGGCAGATCAGACGGAAGCATGATGGCAGGCTATGGAACAAATCGCCCCGGCGCGACAGGACAATATCAGCCGCGCGCACCGGTTGCCGCGCACAGCGGATCGATCAGCCCCGCGTGCCGCCGCATCGCCATCCGCGCCAGCCGTTCAACCTCGACCTTGCGCCGCGCAGCCGCCAGCGGAGCCAGTGCGGCCGGGCGCAGGATTTCGGCATCATAGCCATCGGCAACGATCACGCCGCAGGTTTCGGGCCGGTAAGCCTCGCTCTCCAGCGGGCCGCGATCCAGCCCTGGCGGCACCCCCCAGAAGAACCGGTCGCAAAAATCGAGGTAATCGGGCCATTTGGTGTCGCCCAGCAGATCGGCCCGCGCGACCTTGATCTCGACGATCACCACCAGACCTTTGGCATCGATCCCCATCAGATCGGCGCGGCGGCCATTGCGAATCGGCACTTCGCCCAGGCACCAGATATCGTTGCGCGCGAACAGCCGCCCGATTCCGCGCGCGACATCGCCAGCGGCCAATCCCGCCAGCGGCGGCGAATCAGGCGACGAAGAAAGCGCACCAGCCATTGCGGCAAAATGGAACAGAGTGGGAACGCAGTCAAGCCGGGTGCGGCTGGAGAATCAGCTGACCTCATCCGCGTGCAGCACCGCCAGCAATGCGCCGCGCGCGGCGTGAAATTCGCGCCATAACGCCAGCGCCGGGGCGGCGGTGTCCT
>JBGSKN010000205.1:0-7464 GCA_041741215.1 Erythrobacter sp.
CGGGGCGCGGCGATTTCCTGCTTGAATCGGTCGAAGGCGGCGAAGTTCGCGGGCGTTACAGCTTGCTTGGCCTCGACCCTGATCTGGTGTTCCGGGCGCGCGGCGCTGGGGCCGAGATCAACCGCGACTGGCGGCACGACCGCGAAGCTTTCAGCCCGTGCGGCGGCGATGCGCTGGCCGAATTGCGCAGCCTTGCCGATGCCTGCCGGATTGATCCGATGCCCGCAGGCCTGCCGCCTGCGCTGGCGTGCCTCGTCGGCTATCTCGGCTATGAAACGATCGGCCTGGTCGAAACCCTGCCGCGCGCAGCCGACAGTCCGCTCGACCTGCCCGACATGCTGTTTGTGCGGCCCACGGTGATTCTGGTATTCGACGGGTTGACCAACGCGCTGTTCGCGATTGCCCCGATCTGGCAGGCGAGCGATCCCGACGCCGCCATCCACCTTGCAGGAGAGCGGATTGACGCGGCCTTGAGCCAGCTGGCCCAGCCCGCCCCTGCTGGCGAAACCGCCGCCCTGCCCGATACCCTGCCCGATCTTGCCCCGGTAATCGCAGGCGAGGATTACAAGGCGATGGCCTTGCGGGCGAAGGATTACATTCTGGCGGGCGACATTTTCCAGGTGGTGCTGGCGCAGCGGTTTACCTGCCCGTTCCCCCTGCCCCCGCTGGCGCTGTATCGCGCGCTGCGGCGGGTGAACCCATCGCCGTTCCTCTATTTCCTCGATCTGCCGGGATTTGCGCTGGTGGGATCAAGTCCGGAAATTCTGGTGCGGGTAAGAGACAATGAACTCACCATCCGCCCGATTGCAGGCACGCGCCCGCGCGGCCAATCGCGCGATGAGGATATCGCCAACGAAGCCAGCCTGCTTGCCGATCCCAAGGAGCGCGCCGAACACCTGATGCTGCTCGATCTGGGCCGCAATGATGTGGGCCGGGTGGCGGCGGCGGGCAGCGTGACGGTGACCGACAGCTTCACCGTCGAACGCTACAGCCACGTGATGCACATCGTCAGCAATGTGGTGGGCCACCTTGATCCGGCGAAGGACGCATTGGACGCGCTGTTTGCAGGCTTTCCGGCAGGCACCGTCTCAGGCGCGCCCAAGATCCGGGCGTGCGAGATCATTGCTGAACTGGAGCCGGAAACGCGCGGGGCATACGCTGGCGGCGTCGGCTATTTCGCGCCCGATGGCAGCCTTGATTCGTGCATCGTATTGCGCACCGCAGTGGTAAAGGACGGGGTGATGCACGTGCAGGCAGGCGCAGGCATTGTTGCCGATAGCGATCCCGAATACGAACTGGCCGAATGCCGCGCCAAGGCAGGCGCGCTGATCGCCGCCGCACGCGAGGCGGTGCGCGTGGCGGGCGAGCCGGGGTATGGGCAATGATGCGCCGCCTTGTTCTTATAACAGCTCTCGTCCTGACCTCGACCGCTTGTTCAGAGGCCCCTGCGGGGGAGCCGGTGGTGCGGATGAAGATGGATGGATCATCGGGTGAGGTGCTGTCGCAAGCCGCACCCGCACCCGCGCCGTCGCAACCCGCCGCGCCGTCTGCCTGCCGCGATGTGGTGTTCGAGGATGTGCCCTTGACGCACTGTGTCGCTGATCCGGCGAAACACCGCATTGCGATGGCGAATGCGCCTGCGGGCGGGCAGCCGTTCGGTTCGATGAGCGCCTTTGCCGCCGCAGTCGATGCCGCCACCATCGCTTTCGCCATGAACGGCGGGATGTACGGCGATGATCTCAAACCGGTGGGCTATTACGTCGAAAATGGCGAGCGCCTGTCAGAGATTGATCGCGGCGACGGGCCAGAGGGCGAACAAACCAATTTCTATATGCATCCCAACGGGGTATTCTTCGGCACCGGGGGCACATGGCGGGTGCTGGCACGCGACGCATTTATCGCGGGTGTGGGTGATCGCCCGCAATTCGGCACGCAGTCCGGCCCGATGCTGGTGGTGGACGGCAAATTGCACCCGGCGATTCAGGACAACGGCCCCTCTCGCGCGATCCGCAACGGCGTGGGAGTGGATGCCAAGGGCCTTGCGCATTTCGTGATTTCACGCGGGGACATCAGCTTTGGCCAGCTGGCGCGCTATTTCCGCGATGAGGTGAAAGCGGCCAATGCGCTCTATCTCGACGGGCAGGTATCATCACTGTGGGATCCGGCGACCGGGCAGAAGGGTGCCCGTATGGATGGGGGCCGCGTGGGGCCGATCATCGTGGTGAGCAAGCGCGAAGGGGCGGCCCAATGAACCCCGGAAAAACCATCCTCGTCATCGACAATTACGACAGTTTCACCTTCAACCTCGTCCATTATCTGATGGAATTGGGGGCGGAAGTGCGGGTCGAGCGCAATGATGCGCTGTCCGCCGCCGATGCGCTGCGCAGCAATGCGGCGGGGTTCCTGATCTCCCCCGGCCCGTGCACCCCGAACGAGGCGGGGATCAGCCTCGATCTGGTTGCCGCCTGCGCCGATGCGGGCAGGCCGCTGATGGGCGTGTGCCTTGGCCATCAGGCGATTGGCCAGCATTTCGGCGGACGGGTGCAGCGCGGCGGGTTGATGCATGGCAAGACATCGCCCGTCTCGCATGACGGGACGGGGGTGTTTGCAGGCCTGCCCTCGCCCTTCATCGCCGCGCGCTATCACAGCCTTGAGGTGGTCGATGTGCCGGCCGCGCTGATCGCCAATGCCCATGCCGAAACGCCGGGCGCGGATCACGCATCGATGATGGGTTTCCGCCATGCCGAACTGCCGATCCACTCGGTGCAGTTCCACCCCGAAAGCATCGCGACCGAACACGGCCACGCGCTGCTCGCCAATTTCGTGGCGCTGTGCGGGCTGACCCCGCAAATGCCCGAAAGGCTGATCGCATGACCGTCCTGCCCGCCGTTTCCACCCCCTTGAGCGAGGCCGAGGCAGAGGCCGCATTCGGCGTGCTGCTCGATGGCGCTCCGTCCGAGGCCGAAGTCGAGACATTCCTTGTCGCGCTGTCCTCGCGCGGCGAGACGGCTGACGAAATCGCCGGAGCCGCGCGGGCTCTTCGGGCAAGGCTGATCCCCATTGCCGCCCCCGATAACGCGATCGACGTGTGCGGCACCGGGGGCGATGGGCACCACACGCTCAACGTTTCGACCGCAGTCAGCCTGGTGGTGGCCGCCTGCGGGGTGCCGGTCGCGAAACACGGCAACCGCGCGGCTTCATCGAAAGCAGGCGCGGCCGACACGCTCGAAGCGCTCGGCCTTGATATGGACGCTGCGGGGCGCACGGCGGAAAAGACCCTCGCGGCCATCGGCATCTGTTTTCTGTTCGCGAAAAACCACCACCCCGCAATGGCGCGGATTCAGCCGATCCGGCAGAAAATCGGCAAACGCACGATCTTCAACCTGATGGGCCCGCTGTCGAACCCGGCCAAGGTCAGAAGCCAGCTGATCGGGATCGCGCGCCCGGCCTATGTGCCGATCTATGCGGGCGCGCTGGCACGGCTTGGCACGGGGCATTCGATGATCGTATCCGGCGATGAAGGGCTGGACGAGCTCAGCCTTGCGGGCGGAAACGAGGTCGCAGAAGTAACCGGCAATGGCTTCACGATGGAGCGGGTCGACGCGAGCATGGCGGGCTTGCACCACGCGCCCATAGAGGCGATTCGCGGCGATGATGCGAAGCACAACGCCGCCGCCTTGCAAGCGCTGCTGATGGGCGCGCCCGGCCCTTACCGCGATGCCGTATTGTTCAACGCCGCAGGCGCCCTGCAGGTGGCGCAGCGCGGGGCTGGCTGGCACGAACGGGTGGACATGGCCGCCGAGGCGCTCGATTCCGGGCGGGCCAGGCAAATGCTGGCGAAATGGATCGAACTGGCGAAGTGAGGCGATGAACAAGCTCGAAGAAATCTGCGCCGCCAAACGCGAAGTCGTCGCCGCGCGCAAGCTGGCGATCAGCCAAGCGCAATTGACCGCCGCCGCGCGCATCCAGACCGCCCCGCGCGGGTTCGAGGCCGCTTTGCGCGCCCGCGCCGCCACCGGCTTTGCGCTGATTGCCGAGATCAAGAAAGCCAGCCCCTCCAAAGGCCTGATCCGCGCCGATTTCCGCCCCGCCGATCACGCCGCCGCTTATCAGGCAGGCGGTGCGACGTGCCTTTCGGTGCTGACCGATGCGCCCTATTTCCAGGGGCACGAGGATTTTCTGGTGCAGGCCCGCGCCGCCTGCGCCCTGCCGGTGCTGCGCAAGGATTTCATGGTCGATCCGTGGCAATGCACTGAAGCGCGCGCGATTGGCGCCGACGCGATCCTGATTATCGTCGCCGCGCTGGATGACAGCGCGATGGCCGAAATCGAAGCCGCCGCCGCCGAACACGGCATGGACGTGCTGGTCGAAGTGCATGATGAAGCCGAGATGGAGCGCGCCGCACGGGTGCTGAAATCGCGGCTGATCGGGATCAATAACCGCGACCTCAAAACCTTCACCACTGGCCTTGCGACCACCGAACGCCTCGCCCCGCTTGCACCGCAAGGCGCATTGCTGGTGGGTGAAAGCGGGATCAACGCCCACGCCGATCTCCGGCGGCTCGAACGCGCAGGCGTGCGCGCGTTTCTGGTGGGTGAAAGCCTGATGCGGGCTGACGATATTGCGCTTGCCACCGCCGCGCTGCTCGGCGCACAATCGCCCGCATGAACGGGCTTACCCATATCGACGAACACGGCGCGGCGCGGATGGTCGATGTCGGCGGCAAGGCGCAGACACGCCGCCGCGCAGTCGCCACCGGGTGCATTACCATGTCGGCAGCGGCGCTCGAAGCGATCCGCGCGGGCAACGCGCCCAAGGGGGATGTGCTGTCCGCCGCGCGGATCGCCGGGATCATGGCCGCCAAACGCACCGGCGATCTGATCCCGCTGTGCCACCCGCTTGGGCTGGAGGCGGTGACGATCGATTTCGATTACGAGGAAAGCGCAATCCGCGCCGTTGCCACCGCCGCTCTCACGGGCCGCACCGGGGTCGAAATGGAAGCCATGGTTGCGGTCAGCGTCGCATTGCTGACGATATACGACATGGCCAAGGCGATCGACAAAGCGATGGTCATCAGTGATGTGCGATTGCTGGAAAAGACCGGCGGAAAATCGGGTGACTGGAAGGCCCCGGTATGATCGCCCCGCTTTCACTGGAGCAGACGCAGGCGCGATTGCCAGATTGACCGGCCTGTCAACGCTCCCGCACTGTCTGCAACTATGCCGGTGCCGGTGTTCAACCTCCAAAATGGCTGAACTGTGCGGGTTTGCGCCGGGCGGCGCTTGACTCTGTTCTTGAGGTTGCCTAATTGTTCCTTATTCGTTCACCTTATTGGTGGGCGGAACGTGCAGGCAACGCACCCTTCGCCCAATTGGGCCGGTGCCTATTGGCGCACATACGTGATTGGCGCGCCCATGCCGCAAAGGCAGGGCGTGAATGCGACCAAGGGAGTTTTGATCAATGCTGACCGCCAAACAGCACGAACTGATCCGCTTTATCCAGCATCGGCTGGAGGAAACCGGGATCTCGCCGAGTTTCGAGGAAATGAAGGAAGCGCTTGATCTGAAGAGCAAGTCGGGCGTGCACCGCCTGATTTCCGCGCTCGAAGAACGCGGGTTCCTGCGCCGCCTGCCCAATCGAGCGCGCGCGCTCGAAGTGATCCGTCAGCCCGAAGATACCACCCCGGCGCGTGTGCCCGGCGGCAATGTCGTATCTCTGGCCGCCGCCCCGGCATCGCCGCGCGCTGCGCCTCAGGCGGCAAATGACGTGATCGAACTGCCGCTCCACGGGCGGATTGCGGCCGGTGCCCCGATCGAAGCATTCGAAGGCCACAGCACCCTGCCCGTGCCCGCCGCACTGCTCGGCCCCGGCGAACATTACGCGCTCGAAGTATCGGGCGATTCGATGGTGGATGCCGGGATTTTTGACGGCGATTTTGCGCTGGTGCGGCGTACCAACACCGCACGCGATGGCGAAATCGTGGTGGCGCTGGTGCGCGGCGAGGAAGCGACGCTGAAATATCTGCGCAAGGAAGGCGGCCAGGTGCGGCTCGATCCGGCCAACGCGTCCTATGATCCGCAATTCTACCGACCGGACGAGGTTGAAGTGCAGGGCAAACTCGCCGGATTGCTGCGGCGCTATCACTGATTGGTGAAGGTGCGAGGGCAAGGCCTCGTTCTGACTGAAAAAGCCAAAACCGGCGTGAAACATTTTGCGTGGCCTGTTATCATTGCAATTTCAGTGCTTTGACTGCATAATGTTTCACGCCGAGGGGCTGCCAGGGGTGCTCCAGACCCGCGTTAGACCTCGCTTGGCCACCCCTTGGGGTCCCTTAGGGTCGGCTTGATGCCGCCTTACCCCGCCAGTCGGTCGCCCCCTTCCACCAGCCATGCTGCCCCTGCCTTTCGCCCACGCTGGTGATGCGTTCATCGGCAAGGTGGATCGAAAGCCCCCCGCTGCGCTCCAGCATCCGGCGATCCGCCTTGAGCCAGCGCGGGCGGCAGGATCGCGGCAAAAACCGCTCGGCAATGACGATATCCGCCTCGGCGCAAGCCGCCGCCAAAGCGCGCTCCTCCACCTGCGTCCGCCCCCGCCCCAGCAGGATCGCCCAGTCGCGCCCACCCCGATTAATGATCACCGTGCAAAACGCCGAAGAACAGCGCGCCTGCTGCCACTCGGCGATCGGAACCGGTTCGGCCTTGGCCCCGGCAAGCTGCATCAGATTATCGCGGGTGAAGGACGAACGGCTATCGCGCAAGGACAGCAAGCGGCGCGCCCCATCAGGCCCGGTCATGGTGATGCCGACCTGCTGCCCATCGCCCGCCACCAGCAGATCGGGGACCGGAGTGGCCGCAGCAAGCATGCTCGCGATCACCACCGGGCCAAATCCCAGAAGCCGCGCCCGGCCCGTCCACAGCGCCAGCCACAGTCCGCCGAGCACAAACAGCCCTGTCGCCAGCCCGCCAAGCTGCGGCATCAGCTTGATCGCACCGGGTTGATCGGCAGTGAAATGGGCAATCCATAACAGCAGTTCGAGCGCGTGCTGCACCAGCCACCAGCACGGCGCGCCCTGCCCCACCAGATCAAGCAGCAACCCCAGCGCGATCATCGGCATCGCGATGAATGTTACCAGCGGAATGGCGAAAATATTCGCCATCGCGCCATAAAAACCGGCACGATGAAAGTGAAACAGTACGATCGGCATCAATGCCAACTCGATCACCAATCCGGTCACAAACAGCATCACCACCCGCCGCCCGATCCGCGCGCTCCATGGTTCGTCGCGCGCGGCCCGGAACGCGCGCGCCGGTGCGCTGGTCGATAGCGCAATGATGGCAATCACTGCCGAAAAGCTCATCTGGAAGCTCGGCCCGATGGCGCTTTCCGGCCACAGCAACAGCACGAACCCGGCCGCCACCGACACCATCCTGAGCGACAATGCCTCGCGCCCCAGCGCCAGCGCGC
>JBGSKN010000206.1:0-7521 GCA_041741215.1 Erythrobacter sp.
CCAGCGCGGCACGCTCTGCCACCGCAAACAGATCGCGCGCGCCAATTTCGCCCAACGACGGATGCCGCCAGCGCGCCAGCGCCTCGGCCCCGACCACTGCCCCGGAAACGCAGGAAAATTGCGGTTGGAACAATACCTCGATCTCGCGCCGGTCGAGCGCGCTGAGCAGGTCTGCTTCGAGCACGCCGGCACTGACGCCTGGAAAGCGCCCGCGCGTATTGCCGCGCAAGGATGTTCGACCTCGTTCCATTCGGCTCCCTTATGGCTCAGCGTTCTTAATCATGAAATCTGCGCAGCGCCTGCTTCAATTGCAATCCGCCCGAATCTGGCACATCAGGTCAATCTGCCAATAATGCACCGGGGATAAATCAGCCGGGGTCACGTTCAACCCGGGGAGAAGGACAGATGGCGAGCAACGCAGCACCCTTTGAGCGCCTCGCGCTGGTCGCTTCCGATGTTCCGCGCGCGCAAGAAGCCTTTGCGGCTTTATCGCCGCAGAACGGGTGGGTGCCGATGGAACAGGCCGATGCGGTTGTGGTGCTGGGCGGTGACGGGTTCATGCTGCAAACGCTGCACGCAATGATCGATGCGGGCCGCGTGATCCCGGCCTATGGCATGAACCTTGGCTCGGTCGGGTTCCTGATGAACCGCTTTGACAAGCGCGCCGCCATTACCACGCGGGTGGCAAAGGCACGGCGCTGGACGATATCGCCCTTGCGGGTCGAAGCGATCACGCAGGATGGCACGAGCCACGCAATGTGCGCGATCAACGAAATCTCGCTGCTGCGCGAAACTCGCCAAACCGCCAAGATCGAAGTTACCGTGGGCGACCGGGTGCGGATACAGGAACTGGTGTGCGACGGGGTATTGGTGGCAACCCCAGCGGGATCGACGGCGTATAATCTGTCGGCAAATGGCCCGATATTGCCGCTCGACAGCAAGTTGCTCGCCCTCACCCCGATCAGCCCGTTCCGCCCACGGCGCTGGCGCGGGGCGATTTTGCCCGACCGGATGAAGATCGTGCTCAAGGTGCTCGAACCGGCCAAGCGTCCGGTGGCTGTCGTTGCCGATCAAAAAGAACTGCGCGACATCGCGGAGGTGCGGTTGCAGATTGCACAGGATACCCAGTTGACCCTGCTGTTCGATCCCGGCCAATCGCTCGAAGAACGCATCGTGGCCGAGCAATTTGTCACGGGATGATTGCTGCCGGGACAGGTTCAAAACCCGCTTGCAATCCTTGGCCCTGCCCCATATAGGCCCGCTTCCGCTCTTCCTTAGACCGCTTGGAAGAGTTGCTCCCCGATAGCTCAGCGGTAGAGTAGGTGACTGTTAATCACTTGGCCGTAGGTTCGAATCCTACTCGGGGAGCCAATTTCCATTCTAAAGCGTTGAAAATCAGGGATTTTTGGGTTTGCGCAATCAGCACCCCGCCCTTGGATAATTCCCGCTTAGAATATGGGGAAACTGCAAGAGAAGAGGCGCGCCACCTGCCTGACGCGCCAGCTCCACCGCGCCAGTCGCCCTTCAACCCAGCGTTTTTATTTGCGAGTGGTGAGGGGCCTAAGCTATGCTTATTGTGATCGGGGGAGTTGTCAGTGCGCCTTCTTTTGCTCGTAATCACGGCAGTCATGGCGACCGGCGGCGCATGGTGCGAAGCGCAGGCGCAGATCATTTACGGCAACCCACGAACTGTTGACGGAGACACCCTGGATTTCGGCGGTGAGCGCGTTCGCCTGTTCGGTATAGATGCGCCCGAAGCGACTCAGATTTGCGAGCGGGACAATCAGTCATGGGCTTGCGGTGCTGATGCCAAAGCAATGCTTGACGCGCTGATCGCCGGGCAAAGGGTGAATTGCCGCCAGCGTGACGTTGATAGTTTTGGCAAGCCTGTGGCGGTTTGTTCGGTTGGCAGGCTTGACCTTTCAGAAGCGCTTGCCCGCGCTGGTATGGCAATCGCGCTTGAGCAATTCAGCGCCGATTATGTCCCGGCGGCGGACATGGCACGCCAATCCCGGTTGGGGATTTGGGCAGGCAATTTTCAGACACCCTCCGATTTTCGAGCGAGCGACCCAGCATATCGCGCCGAAGAGGCCGAGTTCGAGCGCCGGTTAGAACGTGAACGGGCGCAAGTCTCCAAGCCCTATCGGCCTGCAAGCCCGGCCGGATCAGGCACCTATTTCCGGAATTGTCGGGAAGCGAGGGCCGCTGGTGCTGCACCAATTCGCAGAGGCCAGCCGGGTTATCGTCTCGAATTGGACGGCGACGGTGACGGGATTGCGTGCGAGCCATTCCGGCGGCGCTAGCGTTCCTAACGAGCAGTGGTGCTAGCGCCACGCGTCCGCATTGCGAAAGCGGATCAGTTTGGCAAGCGGCCGCAAAGGGATATGTGAGAGAGGCACCCTTGCAGGGGGCCATTTTCCATAATTCACCGTTCGATGATTGGAAATGCGGCCCCGCTGCGGCGCTCCACCGCGTCCCGCCCACAGCCTGATCCTGCCCTGAAATCATAGCCATGTGTTGCGTTCACTCGCTTATGCGTTAGTTCGTTACCCGTGCTTACCATTGCTATCATCGCCCTGATTTTCCTGATCGGATATTCCAGCCAACGCACCGGGGTGTGCATGGTTCGTGCGGTGCATGAAGTGATTGAACGGCGGCGCGCGCACCGCCTTGCAGGGTTCTTGCTGGCAGCAGCAATCGCGATGATGGTGATGGCGCTTGCCGAATATTCCGGCGCGCAGCCCTTTACCACCATCCTTGGCGTGCGGACGGACTGGATCGCCATCGCAGGCGGTGTGCTTTACGGGCTGGGTTCACGGATCAACGGCCATTGTGCGATTGGCACCGCTGCGGCGCTTACGTCGGGCCAGATGTCGCGCAGCGCCTCGATTGCCGCGATGCTGGTCGCCGCCATTTGTCTTGGGCCCAATATGTCGCAGGCAGCTTTGTTGCTGCCGCCGCGCGAACAGGCTGTTTCCCCGCTTGCGGGCAATGTGCTGCTTGCATTGGTGATTGGCGGAACGCTGGCTGCGCTGGCAGGTTATTATTTGTACCGCCGCCTTGAATCGCGACGTCCGGGCAGAGGGTGGTCCCCGCTATTGGCGATGAGTTTGATCGGCGCTGCATCGGGGATCCTGTTCGCGCTTGACCAGCAATGGCTCTACACCAGCAGCATTGCGAAAATTGCCTATGGAGAGACGCATTTTACGCTTCGCGCGATTGCTGTGCCGATCGCCCTGATCGTCGGAATGGTTGTCGCAGTGGCGATCGGCGGAATGTTCCGGTTGCAAACGGGCAGCATCCGCGAGTGGGCCAAAGCAGCCATTGGCGGCCTGTTGATGGGAACAGGCGCAACGCTGGTTCCGGGCGGCAATGACACGATGCTGTTTACCGGAATACCGCTGCTCCTGCCCAACCTGCTAGCCGCCTATGCTGCCTTTATCGCGACCCGGTATCTCGCATTGTATGTCGGCAGGACAAAGGATGCGCAGCAAATTTCCGCCTAGGGTCAGGACCTATTAACCCCGCCTTTGAGGTTTGAGTCAAAAGGGCCCAGCGCGAGGAAGTGCGGTGCAGGAATATGTCGATATTTCAAACCGAACTGACGCGGCGATGGGCCCTTTTGGCCAAATCCCCTCGGGACGGCGGAATGGCTTCCATCTCGAACCACTCCACGCTTGCAAAGGCAACCAGCCTTCGCGGCGCGCGGATCGGCCCGATTTGGAAGCCATTCCGCCGCCTCAAAGGCGGGATTAATAGGTCCTGACCCTAAGTGTAATCCCAGACCAGGACGGGTTCTATATTCCCGCCAGCAGCCGGCCGCCGACCAACAGAACCAACGCCGCAGTCAACCACCTGATCCATTTGAGCGGCAGCAATCGCGCAGCCATCAGGCCGCCGATCTGGCCGCCAATCGCCACTGCGATCAATAAGGGCAGCGCTTTGCCCAGAGCCTGTCCGAACAGATCGGGGCCATTCTTGAGCAATTGCCCGGCGAGACCAAACAGCGAGTTGACGAGGATGAACAGGCTGGCCGTTGCCGCGATGGCGCGCGGGCCTTGCCAGCGGGTGAGGTGCAGCAGCGGGGCGAGGAATATCCCGCCGCCGATCCCCACCAGCCCTGCAAGGAAGCCCAACGCCGGCGCGGCAACGGGAGTCCAGCGGGCAAATCGCGTCGGCTCACCGGTGCGGTCGGCCCCAATCGGGATCAGCATCGTAAGGCTGGTCAGCACCAGACTGGCGCCCAGAATCGTCAAAAAGGCCTCACGCCCTATCGGAATAAGCCCACCCACAAAGCTTGCCGGAGCCGCCAGTGCCACCAGCAGCAGCGCGCCTCGCCACGGGGTAATCCGTTCATGTGCGAATCGAAAACTCGATCCGGCGACGACCACGATATTGCAGGCGAGCGCGATCAGCGGCAGCAGCCGGTAATCAAGCCCCGACAGCGCCAGCAGCGCCGCATAGGTTGATCCGCCGCCAAACCCGACGCTGGCATAGAGCACAGCGGTGACGAAAAACCCCAGCGCCAGCATCACCGGAACCGCACCGATCATTATTACCGCCCCCCGCTACGAATTGCGCACCGTTCAGGCGTTCTGACGTCCGCTGATCGCACCGTGGCAATGCTTGTACTTGTTGCCACTGCCGCACGGGCACGGTGCATTGCGGCTGATATCAAGATTGGCGAAGGGGTTATCGGTATTCGCCCCGCCCGGCCCGGTTGCCGCGCGCGGGCTTCCAGCGAGCGAGCCGAACAGTTCTGGCCACAGTTCCGAACCATCCCCGTCGCCCGAATTGTCCAGCCCGGTCAACGGATCAATATGGCCGGTGAGGAAAGCAGGCAGATCGGGCAGCGGCTGCGGCTGCGGTTGTTCAATTTTGAGTTCAGCCCGGAACAGGATCCGGGTCACTTCCTCGCGCAGCGTATCGAGCATCGTCTCGAACAGGCTGAACGCTTCCTGCTTGTATTCGTTGATTGGCTGCTTTTGCGCAATGCCGCGCATCCAGATCACCTGCCGCAGCGCATCAAGCGTGGCGAGGTGTTCCTTCCAATGATGATCGAGTTGACGCAGCAGCACGTCCTTTTCAACGATCCGCCAGACTGCCGGGTCAGCGGTCATCTTGGCCTCGGTCATTTCATCGGTAAGGGTGCGAAGCCTTTCTTCCAGCATCTCCGGTTCGACCTGGTCTTCGGCCAGCCAATCATCGAATGGTGGCTGGAACCCGAAGATTTCTTCAACCTTGGTGCGAAGTCCGGCAATATCCCACTGTTCGGGATAGGAGCCCGGCGGGCAGGCGGTGCAGATAATCGTGTTGATCGTGTCGTGGCGCATATCGACCACGACATCATCAACCGCCTCGGAATCCATGATCTCGGCGCGCTGTTCGTAAACGACCTTGCGCTGGTCATTCATCACATCGTCGTATTGCACGACCTGTTTGCGGGTGTCGTAATTGCGCGCCTCAACCTTTTTCTGCGCGGTTTCGATCGCCTTCGACAGCCATTTGGAACCGATCGCCTCACCATCGGCAAGGTTGGATTTCATCATCTTGGAAAACAATGTGTCGGGGCCAAAGATGCGCAGCAGATCATCTTCAAGGCAGAGGTAAAAGCGCGACAGGCCCGGATCGCCCTGACGTCCTGAACGGCCGCGCAGCTGGTTGTCGATGCGGCGCGATTCGTGGCGCTCGGTGCCCAGCACGAACAGCCCGCCGGCCGCGATCACCTGTTGTTTTTCCTCGGCCACCTCTGCGCGGATGCGGGCGATGGCGGCATCGCGTTCAAGCCCATCGGTCAGGTCAGCGAGTTCATCCTGAATGCGGTATTCGACATTGCCGCCCAGCTGGATGTCGGTTCCGCGCCCGGCCATGTTGGTGGCAATTGTAACCGTGCCGAGCCGCCCGGCCTGCGCGACGATGCGCGCTTCCTGTTCGTGGAAGCGGGCGTTGAGTACCGCGTGCTTCACCCCTTCCCGATCGAGGAACTGGCTCAGCAATTCGGACTTTTCGATCGAAACCGTGCCAACCAGCACTGGTTGCCCAATCTGGTTCTTTTCCCTGATCGCCTTGGCAATCGCACCGAATTTATCGATTGTGCTCTTGTAGAACTCGTCTTCCTCATCGACACGGGCGACCGGCAAATTGGTCGGAATTTCGACCACGCCAACCTTGTAGATGTCCCAGAATTCAGCCGCTTCAGTGGCGGCGGTGCCGGTCATGCCTGACAGCTTGGGATACATGCGGAAATAGTTCTGGAACGTGATCGAAGCCATTGTCTGGTTTTCTGGCTCGATCCGCACGCCTTCCTTGGCCTCAACCGCCTGATGCAGCCCGTTCGACCAGCGGCGGCCATCCATCATGCGGCCGGTGAATTCGTCGATGATGACGATCTTGCCATCCTTGATGATGTAATCGGTGTCACGCTTGCGGGCAAAATTGGCGACCAGCGCCTGATCAAGGTGATGGACGACCTGGGTGTTCTCGACATCATACAGATTGTCGGTGGCGAGCAGGCCCTTTTCGATCAGGAGCTTTTCGACTTCCTCAAGCCCGTCTTCGGTGAGCTGGACGCGTTTGACCTTTTCATCAATGTCGAGCCATTCGACCGGAATTTCGCGCGCCACCTGGTCAAGCGAGACGTACAGATCGGACTTGTCCTCGGTTGGGCCGGAGATGATCAGCGGCGTGCGCGCTTCGTCGATCAAAATCGAATCCACCTCGTCGACAATCGCGAAATTGAACGGACGCTGCGCCATCTGGCTGCGTTCGTGCTTCATGTTGTCGCGCAGGTAATCGAAGCCGAATTCGTTGTTGGTGCCGTAGGTGATATCAGCGCCGTAAGCATCGCGCTTGGTTTCTTCGGGCATTCCGGGAACGATCACGCCGACGCTAAGGCCAAGCCAGTTGTAAAGCCGCCCCATCTCCGCCGCATCGCGCCGGGCAAGGTAATCATTCACGGTGACAACGTGAACGCCCTTGCCCTCAATCGCATTCAGATAGACCGCAAGCGTCGCCATCAGCGTCTTGCCTTCACCCGTGCGCATTTCCGCGATCTCTCCGCGGTGGAGCACGATCCCGCCGATCATCTGGACATCGAAATGACGCATCCCGAACACCCGGACCGACGCTTCGCGCACTGTGGCAAAAGCTTCGGGCAGGATGTCATCGAGCTTCGCACCATCATCGATCAGCCCGCGCAATTTGGCGGTCTGACCTTGCAAATCGGCATCGCTCAGCGCCTGAAATTCCGGCTCGATCGCGTTGATCTGCAGGACAATCTTGCGAAGCGATTTGACGTATCGGTCATTGGTCGAACCGAAAACGGACTTGATGATGGAATTGAACATGAAAAACAGACCTTTGATCGGGTGCGGCCCTGCAATGCGGGCCTGAATCGGGTTCGGGAGAGAGCGCGCCCCGCCGCCGGGCGCTGCGCTAAAACAAAGACGAAGATCAAACGCCGCCTATTCGTAGGCGCGTTCGATCCCCATCAGCACCGGCAGGCGCAGCGCGCGCGGCGGG
>JBGSKN010000207.1:0-7074 GCA_041741215.1 Erythrobacter sp.
GGCAATGCCGCCTTCATACAGCAGATCGACGATCAGCTTGGTTTCATGCAGGCACTCGAAATAGGCCATTTCGGGCGCGTAACCGGCCTCGACCAGCGTTTCGAACCCGGCCTGGATCAGGTGGGTGATCCCGCCGCACAGCACCGCCTGTTCGCCGAACAGATCGGTTTCGCATTCCTCGCGGAAGTTGGTTTCGATGATGCCGCTGCGCCCGCCGCCAACCGCGCTGGCATAGGCGAGCGCCACGTCATGCGCTGCGCCGCTGGCGTCCTGATGGATCGCGATCAGGCAGGGCACACCGCCGCCCTTCACATATTCGCTGCGGACAGTGTGGCCGGGGCCCTTGGGTGCGATCATGATGACGTCGATATCGGCGGGCGGCTCGATAAGGCCGAAATGCACGTTGAGCCCGTGCGCGAAGGCGAGCGCCGAGCCGGGCTTCATGTGGCCCTTGATATCGTTTTCCCAGATCGCCGCCTGATGTTCATCGGGCGCGAGGATCATGATGAGGTCGGCCCACTTGGCGGCTTCGGTGTTCGACAGCACCTTGAACCCGGCGGCCTCGACCTTCTTGGCCGTGGCCGAACCTTCGCGCAGCGCGATGGCGACTTCGGCAACGCCGCTGTCGCGCAGGTTCTGGGCATGGGCGTGGCCCTGCGAGCCATAGCCGACGATGGCGACCTTCTTCGACTTGATCAGATTGAGATCGGCATCGGCGTCGTAGTAAACTTTCATTGGGATAATCCTCGTCATTCCGGCGATGGCCGGAACCCGGTTCCGGCGCTAGTGAAAATGGATCCCGGCCTGCGCCGGGATGACGTCAATTCGAAAAGCTAAGCCCCCTCGGCCCCGCGCAGCATGCCGACCACGCCGCTGCGCCCGACTTCGACCAGCCCCAACCCGCGCATCAGCACGACGAAGCTGTTGATCTTGTCAGGCGCGCCGGTCAGTTCGAACACGAAACTGTTGGTCGTGGTATCAACCACGTGCGCGCGGAAGATGTCCGCCACGCGCAAGGCTTCGACCCGCTTGTCGCCAATGCCCACGACCTTGATCAGCGCCAGCTCGCGCTCGACATGCGGGCCGGCGGTGGTGAGATCGGTGACCTTGTGCACCGGCACCAGCCGTTCAAGCTGTGCTTCGATCTGGTCGATCACCTGTGGCGGGCCGTTGGTGACAATGGTGATGCGGCTGACCGCGTGATCTTCGGAAATGTCGGCCACGGTCAGGCTGTCGATATTATACCCGCGCGCAGTGAACAGCCCGGTGATCTTGGCGAGGATCCCCGGTTCATTATCGACCATCACGGCGAGCACGTGGCGTTCAGAGGCTGCTTCGGTGATTTTCATGTTGCAAACTTTCGCTGTAGCAGCGCGCTACACCAGCGCCTTGGCTTCGTCATCCATCGTGCCCTCGACCGTGTCGCCATACAGCATCATTTCGGTATGCGCTGCGCCTGATGGGATCATCGGCAGGCAGTTGGCATCCTGAGCGACCAGACAATCGACCATCACCGGGCCATCATGCGCGAGCATCGCGGCAATGCCTTCGTCCAGTTCGCTTTCATCATGGATGCGAATGCCTTTCCACCCGTAAGCCTCAGCCAGTCTCACGAAATCGGGCAGGCTATCGGAATAGGAGTTCGAATAGCGGCTTTCATAGGTCAGTTCCTGCCATTGGCGGACCATGCCCATATATTCGTTGTTGAGGATGAACACCTTGACCGGCAGGCGGTATTGCGACGCGGTGCCGAGTTCCTGGATATTCATCTGGATCGAAGCCTCGCCCGCGATGTCGATCACCAGCGCATCGGGGTGCCCCAATTGCGCGCCAATGGCAGCGGGCAGACCGTAACCCATTGTGCCCAGCCCGCCCGATGTCAGCCACTTGTTGGGGTCTTCAAACCCGAAATACTGTGCCGCCCACATCTGGTGCTGGCCGACTTCGGTGGTGATGATCGGGCTGCGTTGGTGGGTGAGGGCATAGAGCCGCTCGACCGCCTTTTGCGGCATGATCATGTTCGGGTGCTTCACCGAACGTTCGGGATAGGCGAGGCATTCGCGCGCGCGCCAGCCTGCGATCCGCGCCTTCCATTCGCCCAGATCCTGCGCCTGCCGATTGCCCCACGCCTCAATCAGCTGCGCCAGCACCGTGCCGCAATCACCGACAATGCCCATGTCGACCGGCACCGTCTTGTTGATCGAGGAGCGGTCGATATCGATGTGGATTTTCTTGGAGCCCGGCGAGAACGCATCGAGCCGTCCGGTCACCCGGTCATCAAACCGCGCGCCGATGCACACCATCACGTCGGCCTTGTTCATCGCCATATTTGCTTCGTAGGTGCCGTGCATCCCCAGCATCCCCAGCCAATCAGGATGCTGCGAGGGAAAGGCACCAAGGCCCATCAGGGTCGATGTAACCGGCGCGCCGGTGATGTCCTGCAACTGGCGCAGCAACCGGCTCGCCTCAGGTCCGGAATTGATCACCCCGCCGCCGGTATAAAAAATCGGAGCCTGCGCATTGGCGATCAATTCAACCGCTTCGACAATCTGTTCGGGCGGGGCGACGGTCTGCGGGGCATAGCGATGCGCGCCCGCCCGCGCCAGGGCACGGCGCTGCGATGGCACCGCGATCTGCACATCCTTGGGAATGTCGATCACCACCGGGCCGGGCCTGCCGGTGGTGGCGATCAGAAAGGCTTCCTTGATCGTCGCGGCCAGATCGGCGGGGTCTTTGACCAGATAATTATGCTTGGTGCAGTGGCGGGTGATGCCGATCGTATCGGCTTCCTGAAACGCATCGGTGCCGATCAGCGCGGTCGGCACCTGCCCGGTGATCACCACCAGCGGGATCGAATCCATCCACGCATCGGCGATCCCGGTAATTGCATTGGTCGCGCCGGGGCCTGACGTGACCAGCGCCACGCCCGGCTTGCCAGTGGCGCGGGCGTAACCTTCTGCCGCGTGGATCGCTCCTGCCTCGTGGCGAACCAGAATGTGGCGGATGCTCCCCGGCCCCTTGGCATCGCCGAACAGTTCATCATAGATCGGAAGCACCGCGCCGCCGGGATAGCCGAACACGAATTCGACCCCCTGTTCGATCAGGCACTGCACCAGAATGGCCGCGCCGCTGAGTGGGGCGGACTGGGCTGATGCAGAATGTGGCGAGGCGGACACGAAAAACTCCATTGGTATGCGCGTGATTAAACCGCGCAGGTCAGGGCCTTAACAACGAAACCGGCCCGATGCAGGGGACCGCACCGGACCGATTTAACATGCCGCTATAGGTTATAATCTGATAGGTCAACCATTAATCACGTAATAATGATGCAAAATAAGTTCCAATATCGACAGTTTCGGATTCAAAGCCGATATTCGCCCGGCCCCAATCTTCGGGCACCTGTCGCCGGAACCACGTGAATTGCCGCTTGGCATAATTGCGCGTTGCCTGCTGGCCTGCGGCAATCATCGCCTCGCGCGGCAGAGCGCCTGCCAGAAAGGCGGCGATTTCCGGGACACCGATGGCGCGCATCACCGGCAGGTCGGGATCAAGTTTTCGTGCGAGCAGGGCTTCCACCTCGTCCGCCGCGTCTGCCTGCAGCATCGCCTCGAACCGCCGGTCGCATCTTTCATAAAGCCAAGTGCGGTCGGGCATCACCACCAGCGGGTGCAGATCAACCGCCTCACCGATACCGCCCGCCTTGGCTATCTGCCAATCGGCCAGCGTCACCCCGGTAGACCGCTTGACCTCCAGCGCGCGAGCGATGCGCTGGCGATCGGTCGGTGCAAGTTCGTCCGCGCGCAGCGGGTCTTCGATCCTGAGCAGTTTGTAAGCGCCATCATCGGGCAGCGCGCGCACCATCGCGCGCACATCAGGATCAATCGCCGGGATCGGTGCAATCCCTTCGAGCAGTACCTTGAGATAAAGCCCGGTTCCGCCGACCAGAATCGGCACCGCGCCCGCTGCATGGCAATCGTCGATTTCGGCCCTTGCCCGCGCCGCCCATGCTGCTGCCGAACACGCCTCGGCCCCGTCCCACGCGCCGAACAGCCGGTGCTCAACACCCTCCATCTCATCATCCGACGGGCGGGCTGAAAGGATGCGCAGATCGGCATAGACCTGCGCGCTGTCGGCGTTGATCACCACGCCGCGCCGCCCGTTTTCGGCAAGCCGGTGGGCAAGCGCGATTGCAATCGCGCTCTTGCCGCTGGCGGTCGGCCCTGCAATGAGCGCGACCGGTGCTGATGGAGAAGACAGAATGCTCATTGCGCGGCTGATAGCAGAGACGGACGAATGTGAAACGCGTCTCGATGCGCTGGCCGTGCAATTGGCGGCAGCAGGAATGCCGCTGGCCGCCGCCGCGTTGCCAGCAGATGGCGAAAATGTGCTGGAATTGCAGTTTGATGGCGATGATCCAGCGGCGGTTCTGGGTGCGATTGACGCTGTGTTTGCCCCGGCTGATATGCTGGTCAGCGACCGCGAAATCACGGTTCCGCACCTGTTTGTTTCGGACATGGATTCGACCATGATCGGGCAGGAATGCATCGATGAACTGGCCGATTACGCCGGGATCAAACCGCAGATCGCCGCGATTACCGAACGTGCGATGCAGGGCGAGCTCGATTTCGAGGCAGCCTTGCGCGAACGGGTTGCGCTGCTCGAAGGGCTTGATGAAGGCGCGATCCAGACCTGCCTCGCTGAACGGATCACACCCATGCCGGGCGCGGCGACATTAGTTGCCACACTGGCGGCATTGGGCACGCGCACTGTGCTGGTGACAGGCGGCTTTCACCATTTCGCCGATCCGGTTGCGGCAATGCTGGGGTTTGACCGGGTGGTGGGCAATCGGCTCGCGGTTGCGGGCGGCAGGCTCACCGGCGAGTTGATCGGCCCGATCACCGACAGCGCGGTCAAGGCAGCGGTATTGCGCGAAGAACTCGCCGCGATAGGCGAGGGCGCGCACAGCCTTGCAACCGGTGACGGTGCGAATGACATCCCGATGATCGCGGCGGCGACTTACGGCTTTGCCTACCGTGCCAAGCCCAAAGCGCGCCGGGCCGCCAATGGGCGGGTAGATTGCGGCGATCTTACAGCAGTCCTTACCCTGCTGGGCATTGAGCGCGAGGATTGGTGTGAGGTGCGTTCGTAATCGGCAGGGCGCGGGGTAAAAAAGGGTTTTGATACAGGACGCGAATCTGCTATTTACACAAATGTAAGCAGACTGTGACAGTCTGGATGGCTCGCGCAAACTGGCCCGCAGGAACAGACCGAAAATGACAGCTTCTTCGCATGATTACAGCAAGATCTTTGCCGCTGATGGCACGGTTTTGCGGCACCCTGATCGCCCGCAGCCGCGGTATCGCCCCTTGCGCGCGGTGCGCAGTTTTCAGGCGCTGATCAAGGACAAGGAAGACACCAGCCTTGTCTTCAGGATTTTCGAATCGCTGCCATCGGGCGGTTTCATCGATCTGGTGCGCGATTTCAGCCTGTCGCCGCAGGGCGAACATCTGCGCAGCACCGAGCCGAACCTGCCCGAGATTCTTGATGACCACGCGGCGCTGCGCCGCACCGCCAGAGGCAGTCTGGCGCACGCCTATTGCGACTTCATGGAGGCCGAAGGCCTGTCTGCAGCGGGTCTGGTGGCCGAATCTGACCGGCTTGGCAGTCCCAGATACCCCGATCTCGTCGAATGGTTCATCAACCGTTCGCGCGATACGCATGATCTGTTCCACGTTCTGACCGGTTATGGCCGCGATGCCTTGGGCGAACAATGCGTGCTGCTGTTCACCCATGGCCAGTCACCCAGTCAGGGGCACTTGCTGATCGGTTATGCGGGTGCGGCCAATATCAAGAAGATGGTGAAGGGCAGCGATGCCCCGGTATTCGGCGCCGTGCGTCAGGCGCACCGCACTGGCAAGGGCGCGCCGTCGCTGATGGCGCAGCCGATCCGCGACTTGCTCGAGCGCCCGGTTGAAGATGTGCGCGCGAGCTTGCGGATCCCGCAGCCGACCAAATATATCGAGTGCCATCGCATCTGGCGGGTCGAGGGAATTGATCCCTATGACCTGCTTGCCACCACGCCGGACAAGCCTGAATTGCTCGCGGCTTAGGCGGCGCAGGCGATATTATCCGGCTTCCCCCTCAACGGGGCGGCGCAGGGTTTTACCCCTCCATCCATTCGGCAAAAAACCGCTGGTTGGCCGCGCGCAGGTCGGATAGCGCCACGCCCAGCACATGGTCGCCGCCAACCGAGCCGACGCGCTGAAATCCGATCTGCGCGGTTTCCTCGTTGCGTGTGCCCCTGGCCAGCGCTGCATTCAACGCTTCGACATCGGGCACAGTCACCAGATAACGGCCCTGATCCTCGCCAAACCACCACTGCGCGCGCGTGTAATCGGGGTTGCCTGCAAGGTCAGCCTCTGCGCCGATCCCGCCAGCCAGCGCCATTTCGGCCAGCGCAACCGCCAGCCCGCCGTCGGACAGATCATGCACCGCGTTCACCAGCCCATCGGCAATCAATTCGTGGATGATCGCGCCCGCAGCGCGTTCGATGGTGAGATCGGTTGGCGGGGTGCGGCCTTCCTCGCGGCCCTTGATCAACCGCAGCCACAAGGACTGCCCCAGGTGTGAACGGGTCGGATCAGGCTTGGCCCAATGTTCCGGCCCGACAAGGTAGATCGCATCGCCCGCCTGTTTGAAATGCATCGTCATCATCCTAGACAGATCATTGATGATGCCGACGCCGCCAATCGCCGGGGTGGGCAGGATCGCGCTGCCGCCGCCAGTGGCCTTGGATTCGTTGTAAAGCGACACGTTCCCGCTCACGATCGGGAAATCGAGCGCGCGGCAGGCATCGCCCATGCCTTCCAGTGCGTGGACGATCTGCGCCATGATTTCGGCCCGCTGCGGGTTGGCGAAATTGAGGCAATTGGTCACCGCCAGAGGCCGCGCACCCACAGCGCACAGGTTGCGGTATGCCTCGGCAATCGCCTGCTTGCCGCCTTCATAAGGATCAGCGAACACGTATCGCGGGGTGCAATCGGTGGTGATGGCGAGCGCTTTACCCGTCCCATG
>JBGSKN010000208.1:0-8143 GCA_041741215.1 Erythrobacter sp.
AATCATGGTTCGCGATAATAATGTCGATCAGGCCCTGCGCGCGCTCAAGAAGAAGCTGCAGCGTGAAGGCGTTTATCGCGAAATGAAGCTGCGTCGCCACTACGAAAAGCCGAGCGAAAAGCGCGCCCGTGAAAAGGCCGCCGCCGTGCGCCGCGCCCGCAAGATGGACCGCAAGCGGATGGAGCGCGACGGGAGCAAGTAATCCCGTTGCCAGGCGCGTGCTGCTGCGCAGAACCGCTTGAATCCCCCTTTTCAATCAGCCATCAGGGCGCGGCAAGATTCCGCGCCCTTTTGTCGTCACCACGCAGCGCATGATGCGCCGCCACTCAGGACACTGCCATGACCGAAATTACCGCCGTTCCGATCAAACCCGTCGCCAGCGGATCGCTGACCAAGCTGTGGCTGGGCGTAGCGCTGGCGATTGCTGTCGGGGCGGGGCTTGCCTGGGCCGCCGTGCCGCGCGGGCTGGATATTGATACGCAAGTGGCCGGCACCGGGCCGATGGCCAAGCTGGGCGATGTGGTGTTCCTGAAATACAAGGGCTCGCTCGCCGCAGATGGCACGGTGTTCGACGAATCGCGCGACATTCCGCTTCCGGTCGAAGGCATCTTCCCCGAAGGCACGCCCTTCCCGATCGAGGAAGGCGCGACCATCCCCGGCTTCTTTGAAGGGCTGCAACAGATGCAGAAGGGCGGGAAATACACGCTCTTCATCCCCGCCGACAAGGCTTACGGGGCAGAGCCGCCGCAGGGCGCGCCGATCCCGCCGAACGCCGATCTCGAGTTTGAGATCGAGGTGATCGACATCATGAGCGAGCAGACCTTCCAGCGGAACCTCGGCATTCTGCAACAGGCGATGATGAACCAGATGGGCGCGCCGCAGAATGGCCCCGCGCCCGCGCCCGCGCCGGGCCAGTAAGGGGAACGCGCGTGTCGGTGAACAAGGCAGATGTCGCCAAAATCGCCAGTCTGGCGCGCATCAGCATGGATGATGCCGCGCTCGAACGGATGGTGCCCGAACTGAACGGCATCCTCCAATGGGTCGAACAATTGGGCGAGGTCGACGTGACCGGGATCGAGCCGATGGCGGCGGTGATCCCCAACACATTGCGCCTGCGCGATGATGTGGTCGATGCCGATCCGCTGACCGGCGGCGGGCGGCAGAGCGATGTGCTCGCCAATGCGCCGGTGGCAGAACACGGGTTCTTTGGCGTGCCGAAGGTGATCGAGTGATTTTGACTATTCCAGTGTGCGCCCCCGCGCAGGCGGGGGCCTCCATCAATCTGGCGATGCGCGGGAGGCCTGAGGTCCCCGCCTTCGCGGGGACTCGCAAGCAGCATGACTGACCTTACCCAACTCGGCGTCAAATCCATCCGCGATGGCGTGCGCGATGGCACCTTTACCGCGCGCGAAGTCGCGGAAAGCTTTAACACCGCCGTGGCCGATGCGGCTGCACTCAACGCCTTCATCGTCACCACCCCCGATCACGCGCTGGCTGCTGCCGACAAGGTTGACGCCGCGCGCGCGGCTGGTGAACCGCTGGGCGCAATGGCGGGCGTGCCGATCGGGATGAAAGACCTGTTCGCCACCGACGGCGTGCAGACCACCGCTGCCTCGCACATCCTCGAAGGCTTCACGCCGCGCTACGAATCAACCGTTTCGCAGAAATTGTGGGACGCGGGCGCGGGGATGCTGGGCAAATTGAACCTCGACCAGTTCGCGATGGGTTCATCCAACGAAACCAGCCATTTCGGCAATGTCGCCTCGCCGTGGAAGAAGGCGGGCAGCAATGCCGCGATGAGCCCCGGCGGTTCTTCGGGTGGTTCGTCCTCGGCGGTGGCGGCGCGGATTGCACCTGCGGCGACCGGCACCGACACCGGCGGTTCGATCCGCCAGCCCGCGGCCTTCACCGGCATCTGCGGAATCAAGCCGACCTATGGGCGGTGTTCACGCTGGGGTATCGTCGCCTTCGCCTCCAGCCTCGATCAGGCCGGATCGATGGCGCGCTCGGTTGAAGATTGCGCGATCATGCTCGGAGCGATGGCCGGGTTCGACCCGAAGGACTCGACCAGCCTGCAAATCGACGTGCCCGATTGGGAAGCGGCGCTGAATGCCGACCTGCGCGGCAAGAAGGTCGGCATCCCGCGCGAATACCGGATGGAGGGCACCGATCAGGCGATCCTCGATTCGTGGGAGCAGGGCAAGGCGTGGCTGCGCGATGCGGGGGCGGAGATCGTCGACGTCTCGCTGCCGCACACCAGATACGCGCTGCCCGCATACTACATCATCGCGCCCGCCGAAGCGTCGAGCAACCTCGCCCGTTATGACGGGGTGCGTTACGGACTGCGCGATCTGCCGGACGGCAGCGGCCTGCAAGACATGTATGCCGCAACCCGCGCCGCCGGGTTCGGGGATGAGGTCAAGCGCCGCATCCTGATCGGCACCTATGTGCTGTCCGCAGGGTTCTATGATGCCTATTACACGCAGGCACAGAAGGTCCGCGCGCTGGTCGCCCGCGATTTCGAGCGCGCGTTTGAACAATGCGACGTGATCCTCGCCCCGACCACGCCCACGGCTTCGTTCCCGCTAGGGTCGATGAACGAAGACCCGCTGACGATGTATCTCAACGACGTGTTCGCGGTGCCCGCCTCGCTCGCTGGCCTGCCCGCGATGAGCGTGCCTGCGACGATCAATTCCGATGGCCTGCCACTGGGCCTCCAGCTGGTGGGCCGCCCGTTCGACGAGCAGGGCGTGCTGAATGCGGGCCTCGCGATCCAGCAGCGTGCTGGGTTCAGCGCCCAGCCGGAGAAGTGGTGGTGAACGCCGACCTGCCGCTGTGGGTTGCCGGGGTGGCGATTATACTCGCGGTGCCGCTGACCTTCATGGCCGCCAATTGGGTGCGCAAGAATGTCGATCATGGCGAGGCGCGCTTCGGGCCGGATGGCAAGGTGATCGAGGACGAGAATTCCGATCCTTGACCGTCACCCCAGCGAAAGCTGGGGCCTAGGGCGGCAAGGACAACACATAACGGCTTGAGGTCCCAGCTTTCGCTGGGATGACGAGGAAAGTGCTATGACGAGTTACCGCATTCAGGGTGCCACAGGTGAGTGGGAGGTCGTGATCGGCCTTGAAGTCCACGCGCAGGTCACGAGCAATTCCAAGCTGTTTTCGGGCGCGGCGACCGCGTTCGGGGCGGAGCCGAACAGCCAGGTCTCTCTCGTCGACGCCGCGATGCCGGGGATGCTGCCCGTGCCCAACGCCGAGTGCATCCGCCAGGCGGTGCGCACCGGGATGGCGATTGATGCCCAGATCAACGCGTGGAGCCGGTTTGACCGCAAGAACTACTTCTACGCCGATCTGCCGCAGGGCTACCAGATCAGCCAGCTCTATCACCCGATCGTGGGTGAAGGGCAGCTGCTGATCGAAGCGGACGAGAAAGCGGGCATCCCGGAGGACAAGATCATCGGGATCGAGCGGATCCATATCGAACAGGACGCGGGCAAGCTGATGCACGATCAGCACCCGACCATGTCCTATGTCGATTTGAACCGCTGCGGCGTGGCGTTGATGGAAATCGTGTCCAAGCCCGATATGCGCTCGCCTGCCGAGGCCGGGGCCTATGTGCGCAATCTGCGCGCGATTCTGCGCTATGTCGGCAGCTGCGATGGCAACATGGAAGAAGGATCGATGCGCGCCGACGTGAATGTCTCGGTGCGCCGCCCCGGCGACGAATTCGGGACGCGGACCGAAACCAAGAATGTCAATTCGGTGCGGTTCGTCATGCAGGTGATCGAATACGAAGCGAACCGCCAGGTCGATGTGATCGAAAGCGGGGGCAAAATCGTGCAGGAAACCCGGCTGTTCGATCCCGGCACCGGCACCACGCGGACGATGCGCAGCAAGGAAGATGCGCATGATTACCGCTACTTCCCCGATCCCGATCTGTTGCCATTGGTGCTGGAGGATGATTTCCTTGCAGCGTGCCGTGCGTCGCTCCCCGAACTGCCCGATGCCAAGCGCAAGCGGTATGTCGAAGTGCTCGGCCTCACGCCTTACAACGCGCGCGAATTGACCGCTGAGGTGGAAACCTTCGCGCGGTTTGAAACGCTGCTGGCCGAAACCGCCAAGGCCATCGGCAAGGGTGAGCCAGCGGTCGCCACGCAGGTCGCCAACTGGGCGCTCTCGGTCGCGCCGGGGGTGATGAAGGCGCTGGGCGATGAAGCGAAGCCAGAGAACGCCACCGCCGCCGCGCAGGCGAGCATCCTTGCGATGGCCGAAAGGCAAGAAATCAGCGGCGGGCAGGCCAAGGAAATCTTTGAGATCGTGCTCAAGACGGGACGCGATCCGGCGGAAATTGCCGAGGCCGAAGGGCTGAAACAGGTCAGCGACACCGGCGCGATCGAAGCCGCGGTCGACGCGATCATCGCCGCCAACGCCGACAAGGTCGAACAATATCGCGGCGGCAAGGAGGCATTGTTCGGCTTCTTCGTCGGCCAGACGATGAAGGCGATGCAGGGCAAGGCCAATCCGGGCGTGGTGAACGCGCTTCTGAAGGCGAAGCTGGGGTAGGGCGCTCGCCCACCCCAACCTCTCCCCCAAGCGGGAAGGGAGCGAGACTTGCCAGCTTGATGGCTAGTCGCAGCGGGGTGGGCCTCCCGCGACCGGAGCCAAAGCCATGACCGCCATCATCCTGATCCAGCCCGAAATCCCCGGCAACACGGGCGCGATAGGGCGCACTTGTGTGGCGCTGGGGATGGAGCTGATCCTGATCCACCCGCTCGGGTTCGACATCTCCGATAGCCGCGTGAAGCGTGCGGGGCTGGATTATTGGCGCCACGTCAACCTGACCGAATATGCCAGCTGGGACGCGTTTCTGGACGCCCGCACCCCGCGCGAGGATCAGCTTTTCCTGTTCGAGGAATTCGGCAGCCGCAGCTTCTATGAACCCGACTATCCCGAAGACGCGATGCTGGTGTTCGGGCAGGAGACCAAGGGCATTCCCAAGCCGGTGATCGCGCGCCATCCCGACCGCCTGTTCCACCTGCCGATGCGATCGGACGTGATCCGTTCGCTCAACCTCGCCAATACCGTATCGGCTGCGGCGTATCAGGCGCTCAGGGGGAGGTTCACCTGACGCAAATAGCAGGGCCGCCGGATTGCTCCGACGGCCCTGCTATTTGCGTCAGGCGATGGACGAAATTACTTCGCCGCCAGCCTTGTGCGCGCGTTCTTGGCGAATTCTTCGAAATTGGCCTTGTAGACGCTGACCAGCTCATCGAGCGCCGCGATCGCGTCTTCGCCTTCCTTGGGCGGGAACAGTTTGAGGCCATTGCCGCCCCATGCCTTGTATTCCTTGTCGATTTTCTGATCATTGCCGAACTGGCGCACCATGAACAGCGTGCGCAGCGAACGGCCATAGATCGCCGCCTTTTGATAGAACACATCGGCCACGATCAGTTCCGAATAGCATTTCGCGGTGGAATCGGCGCGGCGTTCCTTGACCTTGTTCATGGTCTTGCGTTCGAGCGGGGTTTCGTGGCGCACGATGGTGGTGCCCGACGAGAGGGTCAGCAGGGTGCGCAGGTCGAGATCCTGCAAGGCGTCAAGCTGCGACGGGCTGTCCAGCGCGCTTGCCAGCAGGGTCTTGTTGTTGGCATCCTTGCCTGAATTGATCGCGGAATTGAGCAGGCCGGGGCCAAGCAGGCCCGAGGTCAGCGATTGCATCCGTTCCGCCGGCCAGACATGCAATTCGCAGCCATCCGCAGGCGCTTCGGGCAGCAGGCCTTTGGTGCTGGGGGTATAGTCCGCAGGCGCGCCTTCTACCGCCTGTGCGTCCTGCGCCTGAGCAATGGTGGGCGCGGCGGCGGCCAAAACCAACCCGGCAGCCAGAAATGTCCGTAATTTCATCAAGTTCACCTTTCAATCCGTGCCCCGGCACGCGTGCTAAAATCAAGCTTTGAAACCCTATTTCTTCTTCTTTTTGGGCGGACGGTTCAACGCCTCGCCAAACCCGCTCACGGTCTTGCCATAGGCGAGCCGGAATTCTTCCAGTGCGACATCAAGCTGTTCGGGTTCCTTGGGCGGAAACTGCTCCAGCTTGTGCTGCTGATAAGCGCCAAAACTGCGGGTCGATGCGTCGCTGCCGTCAAACTGACGAAAGCGGAAGATTGCCTTGAGGTGCTGACCGGCAAAGACGTCTTCCTGAAAGAACACATCGTCGGTGACCAGTTCGGCATAGCAAGGCGGCGAAGCTGGCAGCAGTCGGCCCGCGGTCGTCCTTATCGCGCGACTGGGCAAGGGATAATCATGCACGACAACCGCGTAGTCCGGCAATTGCAGGATTGCGGCGAGGTCCAGTTCGCGCAAAATCTTGGCCTGAGCTTCTGTCGACAGAATGGATTCGGGCAATTTGCGGTATCCATCCCGCCCCTGGATCGCACCATCGACGATCCCGCCGTGGAACCAGCCATTATAGGTCGAGCGCACCGCACCGGCAGGCCAGACATGCAATTCGCAAACGGCGGCGGTGGCGGCGGTCGGTTGATCAATATCAGCCGCTTCATCCTGCGCCGCCCGCAGCGGCAATCCCAGGGCAAAGCCCATGCAACCTATGGCCACGAAAATAACTGACTTCACGCGAATCCCCCCGCCTTCTGGGGCGAGAAATAATCGCGACCCAAACCCTGGGCATGCAGCAAGTCTTGCGCCAGCCCCTGCGCGTCACGGTTAGAGCGTTTTCGAGCCGGGTGGAATCACCCGGCGACTCGGAAAACGCGGCCAAACAAATAGATAGAGCGGTTGATCCGATGCAATCGGATCGCAAACAGCTCTAATCCGCGCCGCATTGAAACCGGCCTCGGCCAGCTCCGGCATTGCCGCCCAACCCGCTCGATTATGCGCGAGCTTGCCTATGGCTGACCTGCCCGCGATGGGGTAGGCGCAATGCGCGCAATCGCCAGAGAGGACAGCAAAATGACCGGGACGTTGCTGCTGGTTGGCGGCGGGCACGCGCATGTTGCGGTGCTGGCTGACTGGATCGCGCGCGGCGTTCCTGCCAAAGATCAAACGCGCACGCGGACGGTGCTGCTGACACCGCAGCCGCAATTGCGCTATTCGGGCATGGTGCCGGGCTGGATCGCGGGGCAGCATGGCCGCGATCAGGCGCTGGTCGATCTGGCCGGACTGGCGCAGCGTGCCGGGGTTGAACTGGTGCTGGATCGCTGCACCGGGATTGACCCTGACGCCCGGCATGTGCGCACGGCGGGCGGCGAAATGATCGCATTTGACTTTGCATCCATCGATACCGGCGGAGAAGGGCGCGGCGCTGCGTTGATCGGCAATGATCCGCGCCTGATCGACGTGCGCCCGATTGGCGGCTTTGTTGATCGCCTCGCGCTGCTGCCTGCGCTTGGCCATGTGGTGGTGGCGGGCGGCGGTGCCGGGGGCGTGGAACTGGCCTTTGCCATCGGCAACCGCAAGGATGCTGGCACCGCGCCGCAGGTGACGCTGGTAACTGGGCGCGACGGCCTGCTCCCCGGCTTTGCGCCCGCTGTGCAGCGCAGGGTTGCGAATGCGCTGGCGCGGCAGGGGATTGCGGTGCACCGCGATGATGCCCATCTGGAAAACGGCGCGATCATGGCGGGCGCGGTATCGCTCGAACCGGCCGACGCGATCATCACCGCGATAGGCAGTGCGGCGCCGGGCTGGGCGAAAGACAGCGGACTGGCGGTGGACGGCGCGGGCTTCATCAGCGTTGACCAGCATCAGCAATCCCCCTCGCACCCGCACATCTTTGCCGCAGGAGACATCGCCGCACGGATCGACCGTCCGCTGGCTCATTCGGGCGTGCATGCGGTGTTTGCCGGGCCGGTGCTGGCCGCCAATCTGCGCAGCGCGCTGGCGGGAGCGGAGCCGCGCGCCGCCTATCGCCCGCGCGCCAACAGCCTGTATCTGATGAATACCGGCGACGGATCGGCGATTGCCAGCTACGGTCCGCTCTCAGCCGAAGGGGCTTTCGTGCTGCGCCTGAAGCACTGGATCGACAAGCGCTGGATTGCGAAATATGCTGCACTTGCGAAACAGGCGTAACTTGCGCCGCAATGGCGGCGAATTGGGGGGCAAGGAGTTTGTTTTGAAAAAATTTG